>CAYHKV010000057.1:0-6817 GCA_964357125.1 uncultured Methanosarcinales archaeon
AGGTTATATTTTGATATTGGGCCATATTTCCATCAGAAATCACTTTTCCGAACTTTTCCCATCGCGCCTTAATCTCGCCCAAATTAACCTTCGGTCCTTCAATCTGATATTTTCCTTTAGAGCAGAAACGGACGATACGCACGGCCTGTTTTTTTTCCAGATGGGTATAAATGCCAGCACAAGCAAGGCAGCCTTTCTTCTTTGAAATCTTTAATCGGTCAAATGTCTGGTTCCAGATGTCATAATGGCATAATTCTGGCTTTACCTCTTTCTTCAGCATGATCTTGATAGCAAGGGCGGCCTGCAACGAAGCTATCGAGTTAGTGATCATATTTATCACTCCGGCAGTTTCGCAGGTTTCCAATGCAGTTTCCTGTAAGAAACAAGATAGGCATGGTCCTTCCGGAAGCACGGGCATGACATATCCGGAAGTCCTTATGGCCGCCCCATAGATCCAGGGCAAGTTTTCTTTCTTGCAGAAATCATTTATCAGGAATCGGGTCTGCATATTATCGGTGCAGTCTAAAACTATGTCGGCTTCTTTAAGCAAGCCTAGGTTTTGGGCGTTTAGATGTACTGCCTCTTCTTTAATCTGTATATAGGGATTTATCTGCGATAATCTTTCTTTTGCCACAGCCGCCTTGCTTTTTCCGATATCTTTTTCCTGAAATAATATCTGTCTCTGCAGATTTGATCCTTCGATCACGTCTCTATCGATAATGGTCAGCGAGCCTACACCAGATCTGGCGAGAAGTTCTGCAGCGACTGTGCCTAAGGCGCCCATGCCTACTATGGCAATTTTTTTAGAAGCAAGTATTTCCTGTCCGGCTTCTCCTATCTCGGATAAAGCGATTTGCCGTGAATATCTACCATTAAATTCACTATGCATTTTCAAGCGCCTCTTTTATCTTACATGCGTTGCAAACTTCCTGATTTGATGCTTCTGAACATTTGCCGCAATTTTGTATGCCGGGTAAAATATTTTTTTCGTTCTGCTGGAGCAAAGGGAGCATAGCCAGGAAAGAATTGATTATCCCCTGTTTTGTGCCTTTGTATCTGATTTCAAAATCATTAAGCATCTGCTGTATATGGTGCCTATATCCTTCTTTGGTGTATGGGCATTCAGTAAAAGTTATGTCAAATCCTTTCAATAGGGCATATAACCGGACTTCTTTTTCAGGGCTAAGATATAATGGTTTTACCCGCTGGATGAAGAAATCAGTCTCATCTATTCCCGATACCGGGCCCAGACGCGCTGCCAGTCCAGTGTTAGCCTTAAAAAGATTCATCATTATGGCCTGCGCTTCGTCGTCTAAGTTATGGCCGGTAACTACTTTTGTCGCTCCGTGCATCTTTGCGTATTTGTTCAATAGATAACGCCTCCATACGCCGCAGATATTACAGGGTTTTTTGTTGGTGCCTTTGTTGACAGCCGGATAAGCGTCGTCGAGAGTTTTTCCCAGCTCTTTTTCAAAAGAAGCGATGACCAAGGGGATGGAGTGCTCAGCACAGAATTTTTTTAAGTCGACTATGGTATTCTCTCGATATCCCCGAATCCCCTCGTCGATAGCTAAGGCAAATAGATTGTCCGTAGGCAGGTTATTTTTTTCTAAGAATCTCTTGGTAAGGTATAATACAGTCAATGAATCCTTGCCGCCGGAAGTGGCCACACAAATCTTTTCTTTTCTGCCCAGCAGCTGGAAACGGTTGATGGTCTTGAATACACGGTCTTCAAAATAATTTATGAAATGCTTTTTACAAAGATTGCCGTGTTGGAGAGCAATGACTGAATTTTGAGTGCATTTACTGCATATTTGAGTGTTCGGCATCTCAGCCTCCAGAAATAACGCTAAGAAATTTTAGGGCATCTTTTTCTGAAAGAAGCTCATTTTCAGTTATGACTTCATCATTGCGCACAACTATCACTGTTTCGGGATTGATTTTTAACAGATCCAGAAGATCGGAAACAGTATTTCCTGAAAATTCAATAGTTTTAGTGGAGTTTTCTCTTTCGTTAAATACGTCGATTTGCATTTTTTACCTCTCTTGCGTCTCTAAATAAGGCGCCAGTTAAGCACGATCATCTTATTTGGGCTCTTTTTTATAAATCTGATGGCCATTTTTGAGCAGATAAAGTATTTAAATGAAGCTGGGTTTAATGCCAGTATGGAGAGTTATATTTTAATGAAGAAAAATGAAGATGCGGAAATGCTTTCACACGGATTGGGTTTTTCAAAGTCTTTATTCCTGGCTGAGGGCTTTATTCTGGTAAAAGGAAAGTCTGAACAGGAATTACTGCATCAGATACAGGAAGCCAAAAACAAAAAATTAAAAACTATCTATAAGGCCGAATCCGAGAAGATGTTAAGATTTGTGCTTGAGAAAAGCCAAGTAGATATCCTCTATGGCATGGAAACCATCAATCCCAAAGACAGCACCCATTATGTGCGATCAGGATTGGATCAGATATTATGCTCTATCGCCAAGGAAAAGGGCAAAATAATAGCGATCTCTTTCGCAGAATTGCTGCATTCAGAACAACGCGGCAGATTATTAGCCAGGATGATGTTTAATGTTAAGTTATGTAAAAAGTATAAAGTACCGGTCCTGATCACTAATTTTGCTTCTTCAGTCAGTGATCTGCGTTCGGCAAAGGACCTAGAAGCATTTGGGCGAATTTTAAGAATTTAAGCGTAATCTTTTTAAAAGGTGGGCGTTTTTGTCATTGAAGAAGGGCGGTTTCCTGGGTTTAGATGCGGGGGAAATAACATGAAATTTACAAGAAATTTAGAACTTATCGGTTTAGTAGCTGCGCTTAACGGCTGCGGGGACACCAACAATTATTATGTAGGGGGAGATGGGAACGGAGATGGGCAAAATACAACTACATCATATACCTGCGAAGAGGCAGCGGATCATCTTATCTACGAATGCCACGTATATGATGGCGATCCGCATTTAAATGGGCCTTACTATGATCTTCCTGAAGTGTTATTGAGGGAATGTCAGGTTGTGCCTTTCCCGGATACTTGGAAAGAGTGCGTTTTAAATGCTTCCTGTGAGCAATTGCTGGATTCTTTAGTCATCATAGACACCAAACGATATACTATGTGCAGTTACTTATTGCCGAGTTATTAATTTTTTATTTTTTATATTCTTCTAAAATTCTTAAAATTTCCTTTTTTAATATGGGCAAGTCTTCGTCAATAACGTCCCAAATGGTATCAAAATCAACTCCAAAGTAATTGTGGATCAGCTTGTCTCTTAATCCCGCAATCTTGTTCCATTCAATATTAGGATAGCGGTTACGAAAAGAAGGAGGTATATTCTTAACCGCTTCACCGATAACTTCTAATGATCTAATTATGGCTTTTAGCTTTAACTTATCTTTTTCTAATCTGGCTTTGGCTAACTTATTGGAAAACTCTTCAATGTCATTAATATTTTCCAAAATATGCTTAATAAAAATTAAAACGTCCTTGGTCATATAATTCTAACCTCTTCCCGAAGGATGCGTTCTTTGAGATGAGGATTAATTCCTTTATAAGTCAAAAGGTCTACTTTTTTTCCTAATTTTTTTCCTAATTCAATCTCTAAGCCGATCAAGTCAAGCAAGCTAAATTTTCTTCTTTTTACTTGAATTAAAATGTCAATGTCGCTTCTTTTTTTTTGTTCTCCTCTGGCGTAAGAGCCAAAGATTCCAGCTCTTATAACATTATTCTTTTTTAATAAAGGAACTATTTTTTTTTTAATATAATTTATATTACTTTTCATTTTTTGTATAAAGTTCCCCTATTATTTAACTTTTTTGTAAAATTTAAGCTTTTTTTCCTGTCGTTACATTTATATACATATTTAGAATAATATAGCTGAGAGTATGATAGGTAAAAAAAGGGGGTTATTTATAGTAGTAGTTCTAGTTGTTTTACTTAGTTTTTCTGGGGTTGCTGATTGGGTTGGGCATTGTCCGAACACTGATGGCAGGTGTGTTTCCTTAGTTTTTGGAACAACTGAGTGTAATGGGTGTGATGAAGGAACCTACGGATTTAACGATTGCAATAGCGGAGATATGATGTGCCAAAGTTTTGAATTATATCATCTCTCTTTGTCAATAATGGAAACAACAAGCGAAGGATGCAAGTTCGGTCCTGACCATAATACTCAAGTTCCAACGCCCGATAACGGCGGATGCTGGGTAATAGGCGGAGATGGTGATTTAGATCCGGATGATTGCGGAGCAACTCTGGCATTACATGGGCAAAAATGGGGAAATGGGCACAAAATTTCAGAGGCCTCTACGCCTTATTTTCAAACCTGGAATGGCGATTCTGCCGATGCTTTTGCTACGACGATGTTTACAACCATATCGAACGCATGGGAATATATGTGTTCAGATGATGGAATGTGGCATCTGTGCGTAGATCCAAATTCAGATCCAAATTCCATCGGCAGAGTAACTTGGGCTAATGGCAAATTATTCGAGTGTCAGGAGATTCCAGATCAAGGATATTTATGGGCAGAGATAGATGCAGATGCTGATCATGATGGGTATGGGACCAAAGAAGGCGATTGCTTAGATAATCCTTCTATCGATCTACCGTTTTGTCCAAAATTTGACAATACTGAATTGGCAGGAAAGAAATTAGATGAGATCAAAACCATAGCCAAAGACGCCTGCGACAAAAATCCGGTCAAGTATGCTTCCTGTTCTATCTGCATAAATCCTGGAGCTCCAGAAGTCTGCGGAGACAAGCTGAACAATGACTGCGGAGGTTCCGGAAGCAGTGAGCAGCTGCAGAATTTGGGCGGCGAAACTTCTGACGATTGCGATCTTAATGAAGAAGCCTGCACCCAGAAAGCTACCGAAGGCAGCGCTGAACGTAATAAATTTTGTGTAAAAGATGGACACATAACTAATACCGTATGCACCGCCGACGGCGATGAATGCGATACAGAAGGCGGAGAAAGTTGTATCGATGTTGGAACTTTTGAAGACGGCGGCTATTGCCTTTCAGATGAAGAAGGATGCATCTTTCCGGCTTCACAAAGCTATAACATTTATAATGAAGAGTTTTCTTATGTAAAAAAGGATCCGGAATCTTCCGAAGGGATGTGCTGCGGCTATCGCGGAGTTGAGGATCTGGGAGATACCTACGAAACCACTGAAGGTAGTTTTATCTGCTTGGATAGCCAATTAGTGGGTACCGAGAAAGATGGCACCGGCAAAAATTGGATCGGCGACTTATTAAGCGGGACAGAAACAGATAACATACGCTGCGGTGATGATTGGTGCTGGGTGAATGCGATAGGAAACGCTAAATTTCAGATCGCTACCATAAACAAGCCGGGAGAATTGTCTTACGATGTCGTTTCCAATAACAATGGCTGGTATGAGTGTAAAGCCGAAACAGTAAATTCTAAAGTTTTAGAAGACCCATCACCGAACGAAGAAGGTTCTTTAGAAGATGATCTTTATAGTACACATAGGTTCTATTGTTATAGCGAAGGAAACCATTATAGTTTTGCAGAGTGCGGAGATGTTACTGCCAATAGGAAGAATGTGGGGGTAAAAGGAAGGTTCCAGGGAGAAGGGCTGTACTCACTTCCGCTGACAAACAATGAAGGAGCAACCCTTCCCGAACGTTCCGGAAAAGCTATAGATATAAATTCAAATTGGTATAAAGAATTTTACGGCGGAGGCGTATCTTATGCCAAGAATTTCTATTGGGATTTTACCGGATACGATTATCTTAATTTCATGGTTCAATTAATTTCGGACAAGGAAGGGACTTCGGTAATAACTGACCCCAGCCATCTGCCGGTAATGATAAACCTAAAGATCCTAGGGGCAAACGATGCAGTATATTATGATGGAAATGTATTTGGCTATGTACAAAACGGGCCTCTGTTTGATCCAGACAATTTTATGCATATAAAAGTGCCGGTAGGGGATTATAAAGCGGTAAAAACAATAACTATCAGCGTAGGGGGGCCTTCTTCAGTAGATTATATCAAAGTAAAAAATGTATACTTAAGCAAATCTGACAATGACCTGCTATGTTCAGGAAAAGATACCTTCGCGGCCAATACCAATTCCTGGCTTGACAGCATCGATTCAGGAAATCCTGGTGAGGAAATTACGGGAGAAGAATTATGCACCCAATTATATGGAGATAATGCCTGGCTGGGGAATGATGAAGAAGTTGATAAGATAGGTGTGCCAACTGCGAACTGCTGCGGAAATAATGCAGATGAATACTATTCAGGAACTACCAAAGAGCCAACTCCCGACCAGCCAAATAGATTTGGCTGCTGGAATTCTCAGCCAATCGAATCAGGAAAAACTATAATGAATGTTGAATTCAATGTGACTTATACTGAAGAGGCGAATGAAGTTAATTATGGCAATCTGATGGTGGAAGCCCCGCAGACCATGTTTTTAAGGATACGCAACCCGGATGCGGTAGAACCATATAAGGCGGGAGATTATGCATCTTATGGTTTTGTATGTGATATAGAACCTAATCCAGTGAGGATTTTTGATAAATCCTATTCTGTCCTGAGTGTGGGTGAAAATTTCAGAAGCTTGTGTAAATTCACGTTAAGCGACCAATTAGGTTCCATGGAACCTTATTCGCAAATGCCTAAGTTTGAACGTGGCGGAGTGGATGTGTGGTTCAAAGATGGCAGCACTAGCGAAGTAAGGTTATGCATCTATGATTTAATCACTAACGATTGTGTCAGTGAAACTACTGAATATGAGCTTGGTCTGGATGATGCCGAAGCACAGCCATTCATCGATGAGAAATCACAATTC
>CAYHKV010000058.1:0-6713 GCA_964357125.1 uncultured Methanosarcinales archaeon
CCTGGATTCGACCTCTTTCAGGACTTCTGGAACAGATTTCCGTGGACTGCCGGAAACAATAATGATAAAATAAGATTACTATTTTCCTGTTATCACGTTCACCGATTCCAAAGCTTTTATCCTTTCTTGCGCATCGATGCTCTGCCCCCACAGGTGCCAGAACACTTTCTGGGTCCAGGAGATCCATCTCTGATCTTCGATAAGATAAAATAAGAATGATTTTTCTTTTATCTCCCGGCAGAACTGCGGGCTCATTACTTCCTTTATGGACATCAGATTATCGTCTATAATCATCGCCCGCAAAGGCTGTTCGCAGTGCCTTATCTCTATGGCATCCCAGCCGAAGCGCTGGTTGAGAGCCAGCATTTCCGTCGTATTTTTATGTGAAGTGATATCAACTCGCGTCAATACTTTTATCCTCACTTTCCTTGCTGCTAGCAGTTCTAAAGCTTTACGCATATTTGGGCCTAATTCTACCCACGAAAGATTGCCTGAAAAAAATAGCACTTGCTGCTGAGCTTTTGCCAGCAGCGTATCAAATCTTATTTTTTCATGGGTGGAGAATTCCGTAGTTTCCATGAACGACTGGCGTTTTTTTTCATCGACGAATTGGTAAAGGTCAAATGGAGAGAAATCTTCCTTGTATTTTCCATGTAAAATTTTATGCAGCAACCTTTCCTGATAAGCACTTCCTTTTGATCCTTCCAGCGCATTCCAATATACTATCTTTAATGCTCCCCTGCTGCCTTCCCTGAATATTCTAGTTGATATTAGGCCGGTTTCCTGCGCTATAAGCTCTACATATCTGTCGGCAGTGCGCCAATTCTTTCCGATAGTCTGAGCAATTTCCTGTATCGTTCTTGGTTTCTGCTGAATGATATGTAAAATAGAATCTTTGGTTTCTTTTTGCATCAAGATACAACACCTTGCCTATTATTTTGTGAGTAATTATTATCCTAACTACAAGTATATATGTATTTTGATGGACAAATATATACTTAGCGGCGGCCCGGGAACGGGAAAGACCACTGCCCTTTGTGAACTTGAAAAATTAGGATATGCTGTTGTTCCAGAATCAGCGCGAAGTATCATCGCAGAGGAAATAAACAAGCCAAGTGGCATTTTACCTTGGACGGATCTGCAAACTTTTCAAAGATTGGTATTTGCCAGGCAATTAAGGCATGAAAATCAAGCTCTTACGGACAAACACCAAAAAATATTCCATGACCGGTCTTTAGTGGACGGCATCGCATACGCTGAAGTTGGCAATGCAGCTGTTCCGCAAGAAATCTATAGATCGATAGAGCAAGCAAATTACAAAAGGGTATTTTATCTCGAACAGCTTCCATGTTACGCTCAGGATAAAGAACGAAAAGAAGATTCTGAACTAGCCGAACGCATCCACCAAAGGTTATACCAAGTTTATGATCGGTTAGGTTTTGATATTGTTAAAATACCTTCTTGCGGAATTGAAAAAAGAGTGGAAATGATCCTTGCTGAGACCGATCAGCAAAAAAACAGGGAGATCGAAAGAAAATATCAAGTTAGGCATGATCTGGTAAGGCAAACGCTTAAGGATTATGTTTTAACCACTGCGGTTACTGATCTTGAACAGAATCATCTTTATGATTTTCTGGGGATCATCAGGGAACTTGGCGGTGTTCTTCGTTTGCGCAGGATTGGCGATCAGAATATTCTGACCATAAAAGGCCCCAGCAGAAGTAAAACTATGCAGAACAAAACTGAATATAATTTTTCAGTTCCTGTAGCGGTTGCCTCAGTTATTGATAATTTATTCCCTAGATCAGTCTCTTATTCAAAACTTCGTGAAAAATATCATCCAATCGGAGATGCAAGCTGTACCATCTGCCTTGATGCTATCCCCCAATTAGGTGAATTCGTGGAGATAGAAGCAGCTACGGAAAATCAGGTGTTATTATGGGAAAAACGCCTGCAGATAGCTAAATATGCGATCAAAGAAAGTTATCCGCAATTGGTGGATAGTCTGAAAACAGAAAAAAATTAGTGATAAAATAAAACAAGGTGGAGAAAAATGGCTTGTATAGAAAAGATCTACAGCGTATCGGCATTAGTAGGAAACGGAGCATGTAACGCTAACTGCGGTTTCTGCGCCGGAAAATATTTGCGTCCGCAGGCAAAAGAGAACAAGCTTTACGACAAGAATCTGGAAGCGGCAATAAAACTGTCTGCCAGATACGGCGGCTGGTCATTATCATTAACTTCCAGCGGAGAGCCGACCTGCGATCCAGAAGCCTTGACCTCTGCCCTGAAGATTTATCAAAAATGCGCCCAGCAGGGAGCTTATTTTCCTAACGTTAACTTGTTCACTAACGGCATCCTCTTCGGCAATGAGAAATTTTGTGACCGATATCTTGATACTTGGAGGGGATTGGGATTGAACAACATTGCTGTATCGATACATTCCGCAGACGAAAAAGAACAGGCTGCAGTCTATGGGGTTACACATTATCCTGCTTTAGAAAATATAGTCAGCAATGTAGAAAAACATGGCTTGGGAGTAAGAGCTACCTTGTTGCTCAGAAAAGGCGGGGTAGAAAATTCTCAGAAATATGAAGAAGCAGTTAAAACTTTGATTGACAAAGGCATTGATAACATCACTTCCTGGCCTATCGGCAACCCTGATGGCAGCCGTACAGAACACACTCCTTCAAGATGGAACTTGTTAGGCATAAAAAATTGGCTGCGTAAAAATGCAGTACTGTGCCATGGCCATGTATGGGGCGGCGGAGTTTTTGATTACCATGGAAGCATCCTAAGATATACCGATTATGTCACAAGACACGATCCTAAAAAAGATTTTGTAAGGCAATTGGTGGTATTTCAAGATGGCACCGTAGCTTATTCTTGGATAAAGGAAGGGGCATTATGCATGAAATAGGTAAAATATTTTTATGGCTGAAGGGATAATTTTTATATCTGTCTTCATTCCTTTTTACTTATGAAATACAAGCTTCTCATCTTCATTTTCACAATATTTTTAATCAGCTGTGTCCCTTTAGCTTCAAAATCAGAAAAAGAGGTTACAGAAATGAAACTTACCAGCGCCGCGTTTGAAAACAATACCATCATTCCTTTAAAATATACCTGCGACGGAGAGAACATAAATCCGCCGTTATCATTTTCAGACATTCCTGAAAAGACCAAAAGTTTAGTTCTTATCATGGATGACCCGGATGCCATGCAGGTGGCAGGAAAAGTATGGGATCATTGGATTGTGTTTAACATTCCTCCAATAACCAGGGAAGTGGCTGAAGGGAAAAATCCTCCTGGAAAGTTAGGTAAAAACAGCAGGAATAATCTCACTTATGGTGGTCCTTGTCCTCCTGACCGGGTGCACAGGTATTTCTTCAAGTTACACGCCTTGGATACAGGTTTGAGCCTTCCGGAAGGGTCTTCTAAAGCAGATGTAGAAACAGCCATGAAAGGGCATATACTTGCCAGAGCGGAATTGATGGGAAGGTATGAAAGGAAGAAGTAAGAGTTTTAAGAAATGTTGTTCTTTTAATTTTATTTTAATCTTTTTGGTTTTAACTTTTCTTCAAGAGTCAGTATTTCTGGGTCTTCCTTATCAATAAATTCTTTGAGAATGTTTTTGACCTCAGACAATTCTGCGTTGGATAATCCTCTCTTTACATAATCGCTGACATATCCATCTCTGATCAGTGTATAAATAAAATAGATATTACTTATTTTCAATCGTTCTGCGTATGGTTGAAGCTCAGCGACCTCTTCCAATGAAGGAAGCTTACGCATCTTTTGAGAAATTTCTTCTCTAGTTGCAGTATATTCTTTTTTATGCGAGTCCATTTTTTTCCTAAGATTTTCTATAGAAAATTCCTGCTGCAATACTTCTGTTAGGTTTTGCAGATCAGAAGGTAATTCAGTAGTTAACCCTCCTAAAGTTAAATTAACTGTGCCGGCAAGACCATGATCGTCTTGAATAGAAAATGTATAAGTGGTATCTTCCAGCACTCTGTTATGACTATATGCTTCCTTTAGCTGGTAATTTAATGTTAAAGCAGAAATTCTCTCTTTTAGTTCAGCGCCTACTTTGTGGAAGGCGTACATTACATCTGGTGAGAGCATCTTTGCTAACATAGTATTTTGGCTAAACTCTCCATTTAAAAATGTAATGGAACACTAAATTATATGCCTTAGACACCGGTTGATGATTCTGGAAGGCTCTTCTAAAGCAGATGTAGAAACAGCCATGAAAGGACATATTCTTGCCAGAGCGGAATTGATGGGAAGGTATGAAAGGAAGACGTAATTTATTTTTTAATTAATCTTTGAAGCTCTTGCCGTCAAGAATAGATTCCATATTCTATGCAATTAAGTTCATCCTCAACTTTCTCTCTGTTTCCTTCCTTGCATAAATCGTAAGGCCTTTTTCCTCCTAAAGCCATATGTTCTGAAAAGTACCAATTTCTAATTTTTTCTTCACTTCCAAGAACACTTCTCATCATGGAAATTAAGTTTTCTCCAGCAGTAGCGTTCATTTCATCAGTAAGATACTTATCTAAAGCGCCAAATCTTTCACTTTTTAGAATATCTCCTATATCCATAATCTTTTAATAGGTTTCTTAAATATATAAAACTTCCTTTTCTCCGGCATAGTTCATTTTTAGAGTGATAATCATCGCAAGAAATACGAAGAAGGCCTTATTTCTGCGCTGAAATGAAGTGGTTTCTTGATTTCTTGCGAAAAAATAAGAACAAAAAACTAACCCTATTTTTTTCTTCTTTCCTTTAAAATTTCTTCAGCGGTTTTTCCGATGTCACCTTCACGTCCGGGAGGCGGAAGAGCTCCAAAAGAGTATTGTCTTCTCGGTTTTCGGTTTAGACATTCTTCTGGAATATAAGATTCTAATGTTTTCATTAGTTTGTCATAAGCTTGCTTAAACTGAGCATCATTCCATCCTAAATCTTTTTGGATGTATTGCTTCATTGAAGGAAAAGTTTCAAAACAACTGAATAGACATAGAGCAGAGTCAATATTGCTTTCTCCCCCAAATTCTAAAGCAAAAGCTCTGTATACTTTTGAAGGTAAATAAAGCACTCCATCTTTATCGTTGACAACTTCACCGAAATCTCCTTCTTTACAGGCATGTGCTATCGATTCTAATACCGGAATATCTTTTCTGGTCATTTTTTCCCTCCGCTTTTCTTAAACTCCAACGCTATCGAATTGATGCAGTATCTTTTTCCGGTCGGTTTAGGGCCGTCGTCAAATAGATGTCCCAGATGCCCGCCGCAGTTCTTGCATAAAACTTCTATCCTTTTCATGCCCAAACTAAGGTCCTTTTTAAGGATTATGTTCTTCTTGTTCACTTCATAGAAGCTTGGCCATCCGCAACCAGAATCAAACTTCACCTCAGAATCGAACAGTTCAGTTCTGCATCCCGCGCAAATATATTTTCCTTTCTCTTTGTTATACAATAACTTACCTGTAAACGGTAGCTCAGTAGCTTTTTCCCGCAGGATTTTATATTGTTTCGGAGTCAGTTTCTTTTTCCAGTCAACAATCTTTTTTACCACATTATATTTATACTCCAGAAATATATTAATCTTCTGATAGAAAGGCATAAAAAGGGTTTCCTCATCCATAGCAAACCATGAAGTTCTATTCTTATATTCAAAATGTTGCCGTCTCTTCAACTTCTTATTTTTCCAGAGTCAAGATCCCTTTCATCATCCTGATGCTTCAAGCGGTCTGCGCGAACCTTTCTCTTTCTTTTATACCTTTCTTCCTCAAACAGCAGGGCTTTTCTTTATTCTGGATCATTTCGTTATATGCATTATACACTGGGCTTAGTTTATTCACCATCCCTTTAGTCAAAACATATTCCGTGCGTAATTTTCTGGCAGCAGGTTTTTTGGTGTTCACTTTAGCCGTGGTCTCTTTTGCTGTTTTCCCAACATCTATCTCGTTTTTCATATATGCTTTTTTGATCTCAGTGAATATCGCTATCTATTGGACCACTTTAAATTATATTTTCTTCAAAAATTCAAAAAAGAACACCAATGCTGTGGATTCTTCATTCTATATGGTCATGCCTGGCTTGATCTCTATCGCTATCCCTCCTATAGGCGCGGCATTTGCCCTGGCTTTCGGCTTCAACAGATTATTTCTTCTGGCATCTATATTATTCCTACTGCCGGTCTGGATGGTTTTGAGATATGTGCCCCAAGAGAAGATCAATACTTCTTTTTTCAGGGGCATACGCAATTTCAAAGGTCTTAAAACCATCACTCTGCTTGAAGGCTCTTTGCAGCATTTCAACGGGGCGATCATACCGGTTTATGCCCTGCTTTTCTTGGAAAGCGGTTTCGACGTCGGTTTCTTTTTGGGATATCTGGGCATAGTCGGATTGGCCATAGCCCTTATCCTTTCTAAAAGATCTGATAAAAGCCAGAAAAGAAAAGGCTTTATCAAAATATTATTTTTTATGCTGGCAGTTTCCACCATCACTTTATTTTTCGCTAAAACAATAGTCGCATGGTATGTCGCAGTCGGACTTTTCACAATAATCTATACCATCTCCTCTCCCTTACGTCTGGCTATATCCTTAGATGCCAAAAAGCCGGATCTGGAATTCTGGAAGACCAGGGAATTCTTTTTGAACGTGGGAAGGGTAGTAACCTTAGGTCTAAGCGCTTTTTTCTTTTGG
>CAYHKV010000059.1:0-6653 GCA_964357125.1 uncultured Methanosarcinales archaeon
GTAGTGACGTACACCCTGGATGCTTCAGGTCCGAGCAGAGAATCAAAAACGCGATGGAATATACCGACGATCAATGCTAAAGAGATACCTATAAAAAAAGCATAATGCGCTAAGCGGTGAAGCTCAATTTCCCCTAGACGGGAGACACCTTTCTTTTTCATCATTTCACCTCTAAGATAATAATCTTGTTAATAGTACTCCTATGAAATACATTTTGGTATATAAATCATTCGGTTAGGGATATTTGGGTTTAATAGTTAAAAATAAATGCACCGCTTCAGTTATATTCTACAAACTACAGGTTAAATTTATATAAAATACAAGGAAAAAAACAATATGATTGAATTCAAAGTTGAAAAATGCAGGACTAAAGCAACTTATTCAGCCAAACCGAAACAACAGCTTAAGATGGATCTTAATAAAATCAAAAGCAAATTTGAAGTGGTTTTGGAAACACCAGTACTATTAGTTATAAAAGCGCAGGGAGTAGAAGCCATAGTCCACGGTTACGGAGAAATATTGTTCAAAAACTGCAAGGATATAGAACTTATGACAAAGATCGCGGAGGAGATATATGGATCCGGAGCTAGATAAGATTATCAAAAGGCATAGGGATGAATCAGCTGATGAATTCTTTGAACTATATGGGATTTCGATCAGCCTACGAGAACAATATGAACAAGATAAAGATAAACTGGAAAATAAATTCAGGGCATATATCTGTGAAAGGGAAGCCGGATCACTTGGCAGAAGCGAACTATCCGTATTACAATCAGAAAATTTAATACCCGAAACTCAAGCAAGGCTGTCGGAATCATTTAACGAAGGGCTTTTGGAAAGATTAGAAGGAGTACCTGAATATCACGTTAAACCAAAACCAGATGATTCTGTGCCTTTTACGCTGGAATATCTGTTAAATCTGGTGCAATCCTATTTCTTAGAATTCAGCCGCGATGCCTTGAGCACATTGCAGGGAGTTTCAGTAGAGCCGGAAGATTTTGTAAAGATGATCTATGCTTATTATATGGTAGGAACAACACATCCTCTTTCAGAAAATGCTATTGCAGTCCTGGAATACGGAAAAGAAAAGATATTAGATTTTGTTCTTTCACAAAAAGAAACAGAGTTTCACGGACAGGGATTGTACATCCTTCCGGACTTTCAGGATTATTTAGAAAGAGAAAATACTTTTCTACAAAACTAAAAAGCGCCCCAGGTCGGAATTTCGTTCCAAGCAAAAGATTGCTGGCTTTCGAACCGACGATCTGATGGTTACTCTTCCTGAAGGAATAACAGCCATCCGCTCTAGCCGCTGAGCCACTGGGGCTTGATTTAATGATTCCAGCAACAAACCATTTATAAACATTTCTTTCTAAAAGAAGCCATATGAAAATCAGCCCGGGAATTGAAGCTATAGGTACTGCGCTCTGGTTCAGCAAGGAGAAAACCTTAGTGATCAATGATCTGCATATAGGTTACGAAGAATCCCTGCATCTAAAAGGAGTATTGGTGCCCAAAATGCAGCTGGAACTGATCAAAGAGAAAATGAAAGAGATACTGCAAAAAGTAAAACCAGATAAGATTGTCATAAACGGGGACCTAAAACATGAATTTGGAAAAGTACTAAGGCAGGAATGGAGAGAAGTGATGCATTTTTTGGAATTTCTTCTTGCCAGCGTAAAGGAAGTTATGATCATCAAAGGAAACCACGACCCCATAATCAAACCCATCGCAGATAAAAAAGGCATTATTGTAATCAATGAATATAAGATCGGAAATACTTTGGTCGTACATGGCGATGAGTTAGTTGAGACTAAGGCAAAGAGGATCGTAATAGGGCATGAACATCCGGCCATAACTATCAGAGAAGGAAGCAAATGGGAGAGATACAAATGTTTCCTGAAAGGGAAATGGAAAGGTAAGGAATTGATCGCCGTGCCCAGCTTTAATCCGCTTCTGGAAGGGACGGATGTGCTCAAGGAAGAATTGTTAAGCCCATTTCTCAAGGATATAAGTGATTTTGAGATATATGTAGTTGGAGAAAAGGAAGTATTGCCCTTTGGGAAACTTAAGAATATTGATCAATAATTCATTCCTTTACCGGCTCTTCTTGGGTGTATTTCTCGTGAACCGGATGATCTGACCCCTCATCTAACTCTAACTCATCACTTTTCTTTTTCTTTTTTTTCAGTATGAAAGATTCTTTTTGTTTCATTTTTGTAAGATCATCTATCTGAACGTGCAAGCTGATTGTACTTGACCTGCTTCTGCTGATGGTATCCGCAGAAGATTATTCCTTCCATAGCATTCTTGTTGCAACGCACACAGATGCCTTTCTTTTTCTTAAGGCGGTATAATGATTTCCGCTCTTTCTTCAGCCGTGTTTTATTTAGATGGTAAAATTTCAGGAACCTATTGTTATACTCTCCGGCCTTGCTTTTCTTACCGATCAGTCTTGCCAATAGATTTTTTAATCCCATGGTTTACCTCTGGCAGCTGGAACAATAACTCGTCCCGCGGCCTCCGATAACGGCTTTATCTATATCATGCCCTTCGGGGCATTTATCTCTTTGATATACAGCTAAGTAATTCTGGAATCCGCCGCTCCCTTCAAGATTGCTGTAATTATCCACGGTCGAGCCATGATGTTCTATCGCCTGCCGTAAGATTTTCTGTAGATGCGCATGAAGGCTTTTGACTTCAGCTGAAGATAAGGAACCTGCCGGACGAAAAGGAGAGATCTTTGCATAATATAACGCTTCTTGCGCATAGATATTGCCTATCCCGGCGATAACCCTTTGATCCATGAGGACCGTCTTGATGTTAGCCCTTTTTTTTGCTGAAAGGATCTGCTGAAATACTGCGGAGGTGAAATCTTTCTCTAACGGCTCAGGACCATGCTTATCGATTATCTGCTGCAACTGCTTTTTATCTACTAATTTCATCCGGCCGAATTTGCGGATTGAATTATGGGTAAGGAAAGAACCGTCTGAAAAAATAAATTTAGACACCATAAATCTTTCATGGCCATCAGGATAGTTCTTTTTAGCTGCATCTTGTTTATCTACAAAATGGAAATGCCCAGTCATGCCTAAATGGGTAAGCAAGTATTTTCCATCGCTTAGCTCCATGACGATGTATTTAGCCCTGCGCCAGACATTTTCTATCAAAACTTTAGATACAGATGCGATCTTTTGATCCATAACTATATTATCATAAAGCTCCGCCTTGCTGATAGTTTTATGGAGTATTTTCTTCTGAAGCTGTCTTACTATGGTCTCTACTTCCGGAAGTTCTGGCATAAAACAACCATATCAAGATCATTTATAAAATTATTGAGAAACTTTGGTGCTACAAAAAAAAAGAGATTACTGGACTGTAAATCTGACCGCAGACATTATGTTTGTTGATAATTCAGTTATACGCGCTACCCATACGCCTTTAGCTGCATTTGTTCCAAGTGTGATCGGCAGTTCATATTTACCTTGGCCATCAGTTGCGCTGAACTGGGAATAAGCATGCTTTTTGCCGCTGGGATCTATCAGTTCCACATACAAAGGAAACGAAGAAGCGATATTGTTAGCCCCATCTGATACGGCAGCTTTTATGGAATACTTTTGTCCGGCCACCATATTCTGCGGAGCTTCTATAACCACGCGGGATGGCAATGCAGGGTATATCGCTACCAGCTTTCCGGCTAACCGGTCGATATCTACATCAAATGAAGTCCATCCTTGATCTACAGAAGAGCTTAATATTTTTCCATCCATCACATCAACAACCACGGCATTGCCAGGGATATTAAGCAGAGATATTGTTGATCGGATCTTTCCGTCGTAGACGCCCCTGCTTTGCAGATAAGTTTTTATCCCGGCCAAAGCAGTCTGGTTGGAATAACCGCCATGATAAGTCATCCAATCAAACAAAGCAACATATTCGTCGTGTGAATGGACATTTACCAGCCAGAGATATTTTGCATCTCCTGCAGCATACTTTCGGTAGATGACGGTTTCATCGCTGATCAATATCTCTGGAGAAGCTGCCATACCTATCGCTGATGATATCTGGTCCAGATGATCTATCCTGCCATAATCACCGGCATAAGAAGCTCCGGTGCAGTCTACATCGACCAAGCTGAGATCCATATTCTGGACATTACTGCCAGTAAAAGATACTTCGGTATCCTTATCTAAGATGATAACTGGAGATGCTGCAGCAGGAAGAGCAGATAACTTATCCACAACATCTTCCCTCATCCAGTCTACATCGCTGAATACTAAAGCGGAATATTGGCTGCCCCTGCCGGCAAGAAGCTCTTCTTCTGAAACCGGCTCTACATCTACATGGGCCATCATGAGGTTAGTATATGCGCAAAGGTCGTGAAGCGGCTGTATCAGGCGATGATTAGCGGAAGTGAAAGAAGATACTAAACCGACCTTGCGCGGTTCAGGCGAGAGTTTAGACAACAACGGGCCGAATTTTGCTGCTACAGGCCCGATCTTATTTTTTACGGCATTCCAAAATTCAGCAGACGATTCCGGATCTATAAAATAAGCTACTCCCTTAACATCGGCAGCCAGCATGAGATAAAAATTATTCCAGGCGTAAGATTCTTCCGGCATTATTGCATCAGGCATAACATAAACTGGAAGATCCCTGTTGCCCATGCGGGCTATGTCAGTCCAATACATGTATCCTAATTCTGGCCTCCAATAAGTGAGATAAAGATAATAGGAGACCATGTTAAATCCATTTTCACCAAAATTATAAGGAGGATAGTGGCTCAGGGGAGACCAAAATAAAGGCAGCTGCGCGCCTCCGGGGATAGGACCTATCTTTGCTGAAGGATTAACTTGAGTGACTGCAGAAGCCACTTGTTTGTTATATCCGCCCAAAACATCTTTGGAAAGAAATCTATTCCACAGCAGCCAAGGATCATCGGCTTTAACTATTCCTTTTGGCGCGGAAATCTGCTGGATGGAATCATAATTTGGCGCTGAATTTGCAAATTCTGCCGGAATCGGAGCATCTAAGCCGGTCGATTGTTTAAACCTTTGCCTATTTGCATCTGCCCAGTCCCATCCGCTAAATAACTGAAAATCATCGCTGGTAAATATTCTTGGAAAAAAGGCAGGGAAATGATCTGTCCAGCGTAATGAATAGCTTATCTGCTGCGCGGCTTCTGTCCAGACGTTGAGGTCAGAAAGCCCCTTGGAATAGGGCGCATTAAAATCTTCTCCTTTAGCTCCTTTCCTCGATGGAAGTTCAAGACTAGGCATAAGACGGACCGTAAAAGGCATATTCCTGCTCAATGCGGCATCTGCGACATAACTTTGCGGCTCTCCAGAGTAGATCAAAGGAGTGATATTGTATGATTTTAATCTATCCATACGCGCAGCTGCGTTTGTAACAGTAAGATCTCTTAAAGTGCCTATGCTCAGCAAGAATTCAGGTTGAGGATCTAATCTTAATCCTATCGGATATAACACTTTATCTACCACCTGCCCGTTTTGTTCTAGAGTTACATTCAGCATATAATCGCCGACTTCTAAAGCGCTAGGATCTACCGTAAGCAGATCAGTAGTTTTGTGTTCATCTGGATTTATCTGGATCGATTTGGCAGCCTGCTGTATCGATGAGCCGCAGTAATTAAGTGATGTTTTGATATCATAATTTCCAGGAAGCGCATTGCGGTTGTGCAATATTGCAGAAACTTGGATCGGCTGGTCGCGCAGAAAATAATGATGAGATACTGCGCCGAGCTCAGGAGTTTTTGTATGGACGGTAAATGAAGTAGGGGGCAGCGAATTATAAATCTGTGAAGGCATAACTTCTACGTCATCAAGCCATACTGTTCCGGCGCCGTCCTGAAATAATATGCTGACCCACATAGCGTCCTGACCTAAAGGTACTGTAAAGGTCTGGACTACATGCTGCCAATCATAAGTAGATGTTGGAAAAAGAGTGAACCAATACACGGAATTAGATTGGCTTAAGCCGCCGTCTGGCAGTTCTTTAGCAGTTTTTTGCACTATGGCAGTATGTCCTGTGGTGCTGACTAGGCCCTGCCCTTTTACCCAAAAAGAGAGAGTATATTCTGTTCCAGGCTGTACTCCAACAGCGCCGGTAATCAAACTCATCACCCCAGAATAAGTCGCATCCGGAGCAGATATTTTCAATGATCGTGATCCGGAATGTTTTATGGTATCATCTAACTCAAAAAGAGCTAATTTTGTATTGGCAGCCTGAATATGAGGCTTAGTCCATCCCGATACCCAGGCATCTTCATTTAATCCTTCAAAATCCAAAGACCATAATTCTTTACCGGCGATCTGGCCTGAAAAATCATCGGTGCAGGAAGAAGCACCAGTAACTGCCGGTTTGGAAGGTAAAGCACAGATGTTTTTAGTGCAGACTAGATTTTGAGGACAATCAGTATTCTGCCGGCATGATTTAGGCACACATCGGTTGGCTACGCAGGAATAACCCGCTGCGCATTTTACTCTGCTGCTGCATCCGGCGTATACCGCTTCTCCGGCAAAATTTTGTTTTGAAGCTGGAGAAGTGATAGGAGCGCAAGATACTAATAAGACCATCAATACTATTAGGGTTATAACTGGAAATAAAACAGCTTTATTACGCATCACGCTCAT
>CAYHKV010000060.1:0-6607 GCA_964357125.1 uncultured Methanosarcinales archaeon
AATCCATCGTTACGCTCCTTTTCTGCCAATACCCTATATTTGTCGATCTCATACCAATCGACAAGGTTATTATGCCCTGCGACAATGTCTAAATAATCATTATTTAATACTGCTAGATCGCCTTCATGCTCTATACGTTGGATCACCGATCCGTCTATCTTTTTTTCTAAGAGATCCTGACTTATCAAAATCCCTTTTTCGAACATCTCTTCAATCAATTTTTTTTTGTCTTCCATGCTGTATCTTAATGGCCAATGATATATTATTAAAATGAGCTATTATTATGACAATTGCAATGACTTTTCTAATACCGTCCTAAGTTTGAGTGTTAAATTCTCATCTAAAGATAAGCATATCTCGCGGGTACGGCCGTAACGGCCTTTAGAAATTATTTTGGCATTTATTATCCCCAACATATCCAATTCCGCCAACATGTCTGAAACTCTCCTTTGAGTCAATACATTCAATTTTACCTGCCGGCATAGATCTTTGTAGACATCATAAATCTCTCCGGTAAAAAAATTCTTTTTCTTTGGAGATAATAATAAGATCGCATATAATACTGATTGGAATTGTTTAGGCTGGTTTGTAGCTGAGCTTATTATCTTGTCCGCTTCTATTTTCTTTTCAGCTTCATCAAGATGTATTATCTCAACTAATTTTGAACCGCTGCGTTCGGCTATCTCTCCAGCTATCCTTAACAGGTCTATGGCTCTTCGAGCGTCTCCATGGTCTCTGGCTGAATAAGCAGCACATTTTTCTATGACTCCTGGCTGTAATATCCCTTCTTGAAAAGCTTTTGAAGCTCTTTTGCGTAAAATATCCTGGATCTGTATGGCATTATAAGGAGAAAAGATGATCTCTTCTTCTGAAAGGCTGCTTTTTACTCTAGGATCTAGGTTTTCAGTGAATATCAGGTTATTTGAAATCCCTATAAGACATATCTGTGAATTTTGCAGTTCTGAATTGATCCTGGTAAGATTATAAAGTATCTCATCACCTATTTTCTTAGTCAATTGATCTACTTCGTCTAAAACCAATAAGATAATCTGTTTCTTTTGGTCTAACAGCTTATAAAATACATTATATACTTCGTCAGTAGGCAATCCTGTCGAAGGTATCTCCTGTCCGAATTCTTTCACTAACTGGGCGATCAGCCTATATTCTGTATCTGCTACTTTTTTTAATTTGCAATTGATATATATAAATTTTAAAGCTACATTGTTCTGTATAGCTACTTTGTGCATCGACAGCAAGACGTGTTTGACTGAAATAGTCTTTCCAGTCCCGGTTTTGCCATAAATGAACAGATTTGATGGTTTTTCCATGCGTAAAGCCGGAGCTAATATATTGGCCACTTCCTGCAACTGTTCTTCCCTATAGATGATCTCTTCAGGAATATATGAGGGAAATAAGGTTTTTTTATCTAAAAAGATAGATTCCTTCTTTAAATAATTCTCAAAAAAGTTTTTTATCTCTACCATAGACAGACCCCCCTATTTCCGATGGAAAACTTGTAGACGCAATAAAGAAACCTCTCTGGATGGGGATTAATAAACAATTTGAGCATAAAAGATATATTTTAACAAGTATATCACCCATGACCTATATTACTGATGGAACTACTATAAATAGATATCTTTATGATATTAAGAGAATAGAGAAATGTTCTTACGTGTTTATTTTGTTTTTATCCTTATCCTATCTAGTTATTTATCAATTAATCTATTTGTTTTAGGTTGTTTTTAGCTTTATTATTTTGTTCATTATATTTTATTTATTTAATTTATTTATCTATCTATTATATATTATTTTCAATATAGAAAATAATTATATTATTATAATATTATAATGATATTATAATAATATAGTATTATAATATTATAACCAATAATAATACAATAATATCATTATATTACCATAACAAAATCAACAGTAATAATATGATTGCATTTAACAATTAAACCTTTCATTTTCATGGATTGGTAATTGCATGAGAAATCTTCCTGATGGATGCAAACAAGCCAGTTTGATAAGATTATCCGTAAGATTGAACAATTATAGTATTATCATTTCTAAAACAAGGTATTTTTTCATTTGAAAGTTGTTTTCCATGAGAAACTATGGGGTGGGTGTAAAAATAAGTAAATCCTTCCGTAACTTTTATATAGCTTATAGATTACCTTTAAAGAATGGTTTTAGAGTCAGGTTTCAATCCTTTTGCCGTGAAAAAGAAACCGTGGGAGATGTTCTTTGCGGGTTTTATGTATTCTGTAGTCGCACTTTCATTATCTTACCTGGTATTTAAGGAGATAGCAGGCATATTAGCAGTATTTCTGATAGTGATGGCTGTTTTGCCTATGATGTATACAACTATCAGAAGCGAAGAAGAGCTGGACTTAAAATATCAGGGAGAATGGAAATTACTTCAGGAACACGCAAAAGTGATCATCTTTTTACTTTTTATGTTTTTAGGGATAACCTTTGCGATGGTATTCTTATACGTCATTTTACCTCCAGATGCAGTACACACTATTTTCAATCTACAGGAGAAAGCGATCTTAAATGTTAATAATTATGTGCGCGGAAGCATTTTAGAAGGGGTAGTAGTTAATGAGCAGATCACCGGTAATATCACCAAATTAGATATATTCATCAAAATTTTTGTCAATAATCTAAAAGTCTTATTTTTCTGTCTGGTTTTCTCTTTGCTTTACGGCACCGGTGCTATATTCATCTTAACATGGAACGCATCAGTAATAGCTACTGCGATGGGTAATTTAATCAAGACTGAATTGAGCCATGCGGCTTCATCCATAGGTTTAGGCTGGTTAACCGCATATTTCAGCGCAGCAACTTTCAGTTTTTTTAAGTATATGACTCATGGGATATTAGAGATAACCGCTTACTTCATAATGGCTTTAGCTGGCGGGATACTTTCCGTGGCTATCGTAAAAAAAGAAATGAATTATGACAGTATAGTAACTGACGTGTTGGATCTGGTCTTGTTAAGCATGGGTTTCTTAGTCATAGCCGGAATAGTAGAAGTATATATTACCCCTGTATTGTTTTAAATCAATCATTTTAGATAAAACAGATCTAATATATATAATAATCATAATATCCTTACTTTTCCTGGCAAATTCTGGAAAATGTCGCCGTTCTCAAGCATTTTTTCCAATAACTCTTCAGTCTTATCTAAAGGTGATCTTTCTATTATCTCCTCGATAAATACTCCCTCTCCTTTATCCAATTCTGCGATAAGCCTGCTTAATTTTTGCACAGGCAGAAGAGGGTTATTATCTATCTCCTCTTCAATAATCTCTTCTTCGTTAGTCTCTGGTTGTTTTTGTTGGTCTGAAACAGGCAGGATAATCTTTTGTTTTATATTTTGTATTGTATTTTGCATAGGAGCTACTGCTATTTCAGCACTAAGGTGTCTTTTCAATTCATTGGACCTGGTTTTCAGCCAAAGAGGATTTATCTTTTTTATCAGCTCAGGGAAAATATATTTTTCCTGATTGTATTTTCTTATTTTTCCAATGGTCAGGACCACATCCCCCACCTCAAGACCAAATACAGCCTTATTCTCTTCAAAAAAATGCAGTATGATCTTCCCAGTACCATCGTCTACAAGTATGTCAGTCATGGTCCCGCGCAATTCTTTATGTACTATAGTGCTTATGATATTGACACGGAACAATTTTTCATAATTCAAAGTAAGAAGATAATTCATATTCTGTTCTTTTTCTTCAATATATTGCCCTAACTCAATTTCCCTGATGTGTATTTTAACAGCAGGATATCTGAAAAAACTTTTATTTTCATTTTTAATTTCATTCTTTATCTCAGGTTCCATCTTATAATCTTTGGATAAATCCGCGTTTTGGTTCAAATATGTCTCCAGAACGGCGTAATTTTTCCAGGGTCTCTTCCACTTTTTCAGGAGGGATAGTTTTTTCTTTAGCTGCTTCTATAATATTTTCAACCGGGATGATCTTGCTGTTAAGCTGCTCTTCCATGGCAGCGATAATCTCTTTTATCACGCTGATGGTATTTCTCTGGCTGGCAGTGATCCTGCTCCCGGATAAACGATCGATATCTAATTTTCCGGTCTCAGAGTCTTTAGCGATCTGATTAAGGCAATAATCAATCAATTCTATGGCTTTCTGGGCATCTTTTTTAGTCACGGTCTTTGCCAACCGTATTTTTGCGGACGCTTCTGACAAGCGCACCAACGCTTCTAATTGACGCGCAGTGATGGGGATACTTTTTATACCTCCTTCTTCAGAATTGCCTGAGTTACGCATGGAGACATAATATTCTTTGATCTCTTCGATAGCGGCATCGCTCATCTTTGGAATTATTTTAGCACGGATATAGGCAAAATATTTTTTCATCAATTCTGTGGAGATTTTAGCTATGGCCTTTTTTGGATCTTTGTGAAAATCAAGGATAAAAGAAGCGGTTATCCCGTCTTTTTCACGGTTAGGGAGGTCTTTTACAGGAAATATTAGATCAAATCTGTTGATAAGGGTCGGCGGCAGATCGATCTGCTTAGCGATCAATTCATATGGGTCAAAACGGCCGTATTTTGGATTAGCGGCAGCAAGTACTGTAGTTTCACAATGTAAAGTAGCCTGGATGTTCGCTTTTGCTA
Source organism: uncultured Methanosarcinales archaeon (assembly GCA_964357125.1). Classification (GTDB taxonomy): domain Archaea; phylum Nanobdellota; class Nanobdellia; order Woesearchaeales; family GW2011-AR9; genus JACPIL01. The sequence goes on from CAYHKV010000060.1 coordinate 4,661, forward strand.
TACTGATGGTCTGCTGTTCCAATGCTTCGTGCAAAGCAGCAGTATCTTCTTTTCCCATCTTATCCATCTCATCTATGACTGCGAAACCGCGGTTGGCCAATACTAACGTTCCTGCTTCTAATGACCAGCCTCCAAGAAATTCATCTTTGACTACCGAAGCAGTAAGTCCAGCTCCGCTGGCGCCTTTTCCGCTGACAAATCTTGCCTTTGGAGCGATCTGTGAGATCCTTTTCAATAACTGGGATTTACCAGAACCGGGGTCGCCTATTAGCAGCATGTGCATATCTCCCCTGGTGGTAACTCCATCGGGGCGTATTTTTCTACATCCTCCGGCAAGCTGGAGAATGATGGCTTCTTTGATCTTATCATGGCCGTAGATCGAAGGGGCTAAACTTTCGGCAAGAAGCAGCAAAGGATCCGGAGACTTGGCTATCTTGGTTATCTCTTCCATATCTTTTTCACTGATCTTATTGTCCAAATTATCATCATGCAGTGGCTCTACAGAATTAGCTTCGACGATAAGGTCATATTTGGTTGACTGCCCTCCAGTGCGCAAAGTAGTAGGAACTTCTATAACCCAGCCGACCAATCTTATCCTTGATCCCGGACTGGTCTTACGTTCAGTAAAAGTAGATACCAGATCATCTTTTAGGAAGACGTTGATCCTTTTTGGCTGAGCTCCGTCCAGATCGTCAGGAGATTCTTCCAATATCAGTCCCTGTCCGTCTACAAGCTCTTTTGATATCTCTTTGAATTTGCCCTTTCTTCCGCATCCGCATCTGGTCGGCTCCTTGTATTTCTTGCTGACATCTAACTGTAAAACATTTATTATATTGCCGCAGGAAGGGCATTCAAATTTAGCGGCAGTGACGTGGGGCCTGACATCAGTCTTATTCCTGACGATGCCGTCAAACCATACCAATTTGTTGAGATGCTTGCTGCGTATCTCGCTGATCAATACTTTCTCAGATATCGGCAGGTTGATAAAACGAATATTGAATTTTGTTAATTTTTTAGGTAGGTCAAACTCTTTGATGGCTATTTCAGCAGCTTTTATAAGCTCTTCAGGACTTTCTAATATTTCTCCAGTAATCTCGGTGTTGAATTTTATCAACTCAGAAAAATCTAATTTTATGCATAAATCACCTTTTCTGACCGCTTCCAATAACTGGGGGTAATAGTTCTGTTCAATGAATTCTCTAAATGTCTTTATCTGTTCATCTACTTCCATGTACTTCAGCGCCCCCGCATAATAAAGATAAAAATGAAAAAGAACTATTTAAAGATTTATGTGGCTTTTTATGGCTTTTCCAGAACTTTTTTTAGCCTTTCTATGAGCATATCAGTAGCGTCATTGACTTCCTGTTCTGTTTTTGTTCCGGTACATACTATTTTCCCATTACTGAACAGAAGGAAAGTGGCATTAGTACCTTTTAATTTATGGACTAAACCAGGGAACTGTTCTGGCTCATATTCGGTATTTGGAAGTTTTAATCCAAGAACGTTAAGGTTCAGATCCATACCTATGCTTCCGGAAGCGACAATGTTCTGAACGGTTATTTTAGGCTTAATAGTAACGTTGATGTTCAGTTTTTTAAGGCTTTTGATGATGCTTTGGATGCTCAAATCAACCTGTTCCATGGTCCTTGCGCCAGTACAGACGATCTTACCGCTGGAAAAAATAAGGGCAGAAGTCTGAGGATCTTTGATACGCAATACTAAACCAGGGAACTGTTCCGGATTATATTCAGTATTTGGGAGTGTAGCAGCCATCTTTTCCAAAGGGATGTCTTTCTCAAGACTGCTGGATATTACTATGTTTACGATGGTGATTTCCTTTTTTGATGTTTTTTTTGCCATTAATGACCCCTCCTACGTATATGTTTAGTCTGAAATGTATATTATCTTTGTTTTAAATGAAGGGGGGAGTATTTAAATATTGCCTTT
>CAYHKV010000061.1:0-6548 GCA_964357125.1 uncultured Methanosarcinales archaeon
TCTGAAAAATCCGGAATTGTCCATATTGGAGTTTGAGGTACTAGGGGAAGGCTCTAAAGATATTTATGGAGAAATGTCGTGTGGAGAACACAGCGATTCCTACATGAGGGAATTTGCCGTTATGCAGCAAAAGGTGGGAGAATTGTATCGCTCCGTAGACCAAAAGCTCAGGGGGCGTTAACCTTTTTTTTATTTCAATTTTTCAAAAATTGATTTAAGCCACTGGGGATAAAATATGCCGGTAAAATTCAAGCTTACTTGGAAGGAAGCGGTGCCTTCGCAGATTGATGCCTATGACCGAGAAGGAGAATACAGTTTCAAAACACATATAAATAAACCATCGGAGGAAATAACCATGGCACAAAACCTAGCAGAAATACTAGATCTATCCAAAATCTTAGGGCAGAATCTAGACCACAGCAAAAGCAGTAATCCTACTACTTTCGCGGAATATGTCTCCGATGCTTTATCTGAGCAGTATCCGCGCATTTCGCCGGAGTTATACAAGCTCCAGCGGGAGATAGTAGTCATCCCAGAAAACCATGAAAAGATCCTGGAAGCGTTCCATCGGAATGTGCAGGTAAAAGGCGCTGCTGCTTCCTTAGTTCACGATGCCTGTAAAACAATAATCACTATACCGTTATTGGTAGAAGCGCCTTACGGCCGGCAGGAGCAAGAGATCGCTCTTCTTGAAGAAAAAACTATCATAAAATATGAGATAACAGCGAAAGGAGAGAAAATTTACCTGTCTGCTTGGGATCTTGATAATTTTGATGTGAAACTAGGCCAAGGAAGAAGAGAAGAAGGTCGCGATGATGTTTCCATCCATGTAAAGGGGGAATGGATATACGCAGTAAAGTTGGAACCTTGCATGGTCAAAGTTCCGTCTCTTCCGGGAGATCTGGAAGCGCTGGAAGCAGAATCACAGGCGCTATATTTTAACACTATCAGAGATGCCAAGAAACAAGGACATTTCCGAGGCCAGCAGCTGCCAAATCCGGAATTAAAGATTCTCTGGATACCATTGGAAGAGCAGTTTTCAGTAAAAGTCAAAGAAGTTCCCATTCCGGTGCATCGCGATCCAGCATTGATTTTACGCATCGACAATAAGTATGACCATGTAGTTGCATTATGGGATGATGAGAAAGAGATACCGCTGGACTTTTTAATAAAACAATTCTCTGAACGAAGATGAACCGGGAAAGATCAGGAACTTTTGAACAGACAGCTGAGTTTCAGCATATGTATGCTCGGATCATTCGCCAGTGCGACGAGCTTGGCACTTTGGTGATGCAGGATCTATTTTTGGAAAGTGATAAAGATATAACTCCGCACCAATTTTTCCGCAGAGGCACCAGAGAGTATGTCTTCCCGCAGCAAGAAGCACGCTTAGAAAGTGATGGATCAAAAATAATTGTGCCGGAAGAAGGCTATCCAGGACATCCTGAAACCGCTGGGTATGGGTTACGGACAGAAACACGGGCTTTTAGTTATGATGGATCCAAAGTAAAAGGAAAGCTTAGGATAGAGTATCAGGATGCAGGCAACAGGCCGGAACTGAAAGTTGAAATTACTGAAAATTATGAACTTCCTTGTGCGGTGCAAAATGCTTTGGAAGATATTTTTGGCAGATTTTAGTTATACCTACGCCGTTCTTATTCTTTTGTCATATGTAGGTATAACTGCTATTTAGATTCCCCCATCATCAATCCCATCAGCGGGCTGGTGGACAGATAGAGGTTTCTCATGGCCGCCCATAAGTGATGCAGGACCATAGAATTATCTTTCTCCATCTGATCATACATCTTAACAAACAATATTTTACGGGCTTTCTCATGTGCCATTTCTATCGCCGAAATATCTTTTTCCTGATAGGCATGCCTAAGTGATGATAATGATTCCTGCATCGAAGAAAGATGCTGCGCATATGACTTCTTTTCTTTTCCGAACCGCAATTTCTGCTTATCCAGATACCTATTCAAGTGATATAGTTCACGGGGAGCATGAGTAACTAAACTTAAGAAATTCCAAAAAAAGATTGCTTTATCAGAATATAGATTCTCTTTGGCCATGATCCTTCGGCAGAAATTGTCATATTTGTGTATGTTCTGCATGGTAAATTCGCAATCGGTAAAAGGAGTGTTGTTTTCTATCCTTGCTGCTGTGCTTTTGATCATGCCAGTTATGCCGCTGAAGATTTTCTGGAAAACTACCTCAAACTTCTCCTCGTGAGGCTCAGTGATGCTTTCAATGACACAGGTTCCTTTATCCTGATGCGTGATCTCCATCCCCAAAAGATAATTCTGAAGAACTTCTCTGATGATTTTTAGCTGTCCTTTGCCGATATTTTTAACTGTTAAAACATCGTATCCGGCGCGATAGGCATTCGTCAGCATGATCCTGATAGCTGATTCAGTATGGGTCTTGAAAGATAGAGTTATTTCTTTCTTCTGTTTTCGTTCTGAAGAAGCGATGATCAGGTTATCTTTAGCATCGGTGATGTCCACTTCCTGCCCTTTTCTTAGCTTGAAGCGCTGGATCCAGTCGCTGGGAAGAGATACCATCAAAGTGGTTGTGCCCTGCTGGACTAATTTGCGTTTCATAAGGCTGCTTCCAGCCGACCATATTTAAACTTTATGCAAAAGTTTAAACTTTTCCTAGTTTTTGACAACAGAAATTCAGGAGGATACTTTTAAATAGTATATTTGCCTTTCTTTCAGTATGATAATCAAAGACAAGAAACTGCGGCAGATCGCTAAGATGATCGTGCCCATCCTAAAGAAAAACGGGGTTAAAAAAGCAGGGATATTCGGCTCTTATGCTAGAGGAGAAGCTAAAAAAGGAAGCGATATCGATATGCTTATACAGCAGAAAGGAAAAGTAAGCTTATTGGATCTAGTCCGATTAGAAAAACAATTGAAAGAAAAGCTGAAAAAAAAGGTTGATCTGTTAGATTATGATGGCTTAAGCCCTTATCTCAAAGAACGCATCTTAAAAGAAGAAGTAAGGATAATATGAAAAAAGACCCGTTAGTTTTCATCGGGCACATTAAGGATGCCATTGAACATATTGAAAAATTTACTAAAGAATATACTAAAGAGAAGTTTCTTCTAGACGAGCTTGTCCAAAGCGCCGTAGTAAGGCAAATTGAGATTATCGGAGAGGCGGCAAAAAATATCCCCTTACTTTTTAGAAAGAAATATCAGCAGATCCCTTGGTCGGACATCTCAGGAATGCGGGATAAACTTATCCATCAATATTTTGGCGTTAATTTGCATCGTGTTTGGGAAGTTGTTAGAGGCGATGTTCCAAAACTAAAGAAAGATATTCTTTCAATATTAAAAAAAGAAATGAAACCATGAAATCATTTGATCTTATCGTGATCGGCTCAGGAGCAGGATTAAATGCAGCTGTTGGAGCTGCTGAACAGGGCTTGAAAGTTGCTATCATAGAAGAAAACGCCATGGGCGGCACTTGCTTAAACCGCGGCTGTGTGCCTTCAAAGATAATCATCAATTCTGCGGAAGTAGCAGAAACAATACATCGCGCTTCTGAATTCGGCCTGGTCGCTTCGTTACAGAAAGTAAATCTTAAACAGATAATAAATAGATCTAACTCAGTCATCGATCCGGAATCTGAATCTATCGAAAAGAATGTCCGTTCTCATGGCAATCTTACTTTATTCAAGGGAAGGGGAAGATTCATAAGCAAATATGCCGTAGAAGTAAATGGAGAAAAGATAACCGGAAAGAAAATAGTAATCGCTGCCGGGGCCAGGCCTTCCATACCCGCTATTCCCGGATTGGATAAAGTTCCATATCTTACCAGCACGGAAGCCTTACGGCTTAAAACGCTTCCTAAAAGCATGATAATAATCGGCGGCGGTTATATCGGCGCGGAATTAGGTTTTTTCTATGCAGAACTAGGAACAAAGATCACTATATTGCAGCGCAGCAAGCTCTTACTAAGCAGAGAAGACGAAGAGATCGCTTCTTTAATTACAGGATTATGGAAGAAAAAATATGATGTCCTTACTGATGCTGAGATCGTTAAAGTAGAAAGAAAAGGCAAAGAAATATCGGTTACAATAAAACAAGGCAATTCTACTAAGAAAATATCAGCAGAAAAATTGCTGATTGCGGCAGGAGTTACGCCTAATTCTGATACTCTGGATATTAAAAAAGCAGGGATTAGAGCAAATGAAAAAGGGTTTATCTCTGTTGATAGATTCCTGGAAACTAATGTTAAAAACATATTTGCATTGGGAGATATTACTGGAAAGTACATGTTCCGCCATAGCGCTAATCTGGAAGCAGAGTATGTACTGAATAACATTCTGAGGGAGAAAAAAGCAGTAGATTATTATCCCATGCCTCATGCAGTTTTCACTTCGCCGCAGATCGCTGGAGTAGGTCTGACTGAACAGGAAGCCAGAGAGCAGAAGATAAAATATGTGATAGGCAGGGAATATTACAGAAATACGGCTAAGGGAATAGCCTTGGGGGAAAAACACGGATTTGTAAAACTGATCGTGGATAAAAAAACTAAAGAGATACTTGGCTGCCATATCATAGGCCCGGAAGCATCGTTATTGCTGCACGAGGTCGTAGTAGCCATGAAAGCAGGAAAGAATAAAGCGCTTGATCTGCTGCGAGATACAGTACATGTGCATCCTTCCTTGAACGAAGTGGTGCAGAGAGCCGCATTAAATGTTCAGCTGTAGAGCGAGGTAAAATGGTCATCAAAAAAGAAGGATATAAGTGGGTGCTTTACACCAAAGACGAAAAGAAAGTATTAGGTACGTTCCGCACCAAGAAAGATGCTCTTCACAGAGAACGGCAGATAATATACTTCAAAAATCTTAAGAGATAACAACAATAAAAATTAAATTTTAAATGATGATTTAACATTCGCAGCAGCTGATGCATTTCTTGCAATCCGGACAGATGTCTTCAGTATCGACATCCTCTCCGCATTCAGGACATTCTTTATTAGCCATATAATAGTCACCCCTACTTATTTTATTGATATTAAAAAAAAACAGAAATATATAAATTTATCTTTAGTCTAAGTGTTAGGTCTATTCTCCTTCCCTGCATCTGCATTTGCTAACTTTAGAATTACAGCCCTTGCACACGATACATAAAGGACAATGCGATAAGGCAGCCAACTTGTAAGCTTCATAACCGCATTTTAGGCAGGTAAATCCTTTTTTCAATGTCGCAGGATCACTTTTCTTATCAGGCTTGATAGTTTTTCTGCTGTCTTTCATCTCTTCATCTTCACCGCCGCCCTGACCGCTTTTACAATGTCATCGGAAGTTAATCCAAATGCCTTGAACAATTCTTCCGGAGTGCCGCTTTCTCCGAAATGATCTTTCACTCCCACTCTTTTTATTGGAACCGGATAATGCTCGCTGAGAGCTTCTGCTACTGCGCCGCCTAAGCCGCCAAGATATTGATGTTCTTCTGCAGTAACTGCGCATCCAGTTTTCTTCACCGCCGCTATCAAAGTTTTCACATCCAACGGCTTTACGGTATGGCAATTCAGAACCTGACAGTCTATCTCTTTCTCTAATTTTTTTGCAGCTAACAGCGCTTCATACACTAACGGACCATTAGCGATGATAGTGCAATCATTTCCCGACCTAAATTCTTCAATCCTGCCGATAGCGAAGGGAGTTTTTTCAGTCGTGAATGCAGGATATTCTGCGCGGCCGAACCTGATATATACCGGCCCTGGTTTTTCTGCGGCAGCTATTGTCGCTTTTTCACATTCTGCTTCGTCGCAGGGCACCAGGACAGTCATGCCTGGATGTAGACGCATCAAACCGACATCTTCCAAAGCCTGATGAGTTGCTCCGTCAGGGCCTACAGAAATTCCGGCATGCGCGCCGCCGATCTTTACATTGATCTCTCTTCCCGGCTTGCTTTCCCAGCTGTTATAACTTATGGTCGTCCTGATCTGTTCGTTATTTCTTCCTGGACTGAATACTGCGTATGAGGATATGAAAGCAACTTTTCCGGCAGCGGCCATGCCTGAAGCCAGTGAAGCCATGTTCTGCTCTGCTACGCCCACTTGTACATATCTTTCCGGGAATCTCTTCTGAAACCATTCGCTTCTGGTGGATTCAGATAGATCAGCGCATAACACTACTACATTTTTGTTCTTTTCTCCTGCCTTGACCAAGCCTTTTCCATACCCGTCTCTAGTTTTGACTTTCTTGATCTCTTTTGCAAATAAGTCCTTGGTCAGATACGCTTTTTGATTTATGCTTCCCATGATTTCACTCAGTCACGATTCTTCAATATGTTTTCACGCCATACCTTCAGTTCTGCCAATGCGATCTTAGCCTGTTCCGCAGTAGGCGGCTTTCCGTGCCATTCATGATCGTTTTCCATGAACGATACGCCCTTGCCCGGAATATTATGCGCGAGAATCAAGGTAGGTTTTTCATATATGGTTTTAGCTTCATTGCAGGCATCTATGACTGCCCGTATATTGTTGCCGTCTATCTCTATCACGTGCCAGTTGAATGACCTGTATTT
>CAYHKV010000062.1:0-6545 GCA_964357125.1 uncultured Methanosarcinales archaeon
TTTTCAAGCCACGGACTTTAGTCCGTGGTGAGGCACTTTCCCGCACTTTTATGACTTTCGCAATGTATCTTGGCTTTGTAAGATAAAAACCCTATCGCCCAAGTAGATGGATGCTGCAAAGGTCTGGAAAGGTCATGCTGTTTATCCATGATAGCAGTAAAGATCATATTGTCGGCGTTAGAATAAATCTTATTAGCTCTACTGATATCTAGATACGAGTACCCTGCTACGCCGCCTAATGCGACCATAGCTATGTCTTCTAAGTTACCCATCGGTCTGCCTTTATGAGGGTTATTTATTAGCTTATCTGTCCTGCAGTACAAGCCTTGGCACAAGAAGCTTTTTTCATGGCAAAACCTTTATAAATCCAAAATAAACTATAAAGGCTGAAAAGAGGCCTTTTTAACCATGACTATAATCAACAGAGTCACTATACACGGATTCAAAAGTTTCGCGCATAAGACAGAGATCCCTTTCGATAATAAATATAACTGTATTCTAGGCCCTAACGGATCAGGAAAATCAAACGTAGGAGACGCATTATGCTTCGTCTTAGGCCGGCTTTCAGCTAAATCCATGAGGGCAGAAAAAGCCGCCAACCTGATATTCAACGGGGGCAAGGACAAAAAGCCCAGTTCTACCGCTTATGTGGAGATCGCTTTTGACAATCAGCAGAAGATTTTTCCCCTGGATGCAAAGGAAGTGGTCATCAACAGGACCATCGCCAAGAACGGGAACAGCATATACAAAGTCAATGAAGAGAAAAGGACCCGCACAGAAATATTAGACTTATTGGCCAGCGCTAAGATCAATCCTGAAGGATATAACATAATACTGCAAGGCGACATAACCCGTTTCGTCGATATGCCTCCTATAGAAAGAAGGAAGATAATCGAAGAGATCAGCGATGTGTCGATCTATGAAGATAAAAAGCATAAAGCCATGCTGGAACTTCAGAAAGTAGAAGAGAAGCTGAATAATGCCGACATAATACTTACTGAACGTAAGACTTACCTGAAAGAATTGAAAAAAGACCGTGATCAGGCCATGAAATTTAAGGAAGTCAGAGATAAGATAGATTCTCATAAAGCTACTTATGTGCATCTTCAGATACAGGAACGTGAATCGGTCAAGCAAGGATTTGATCTAGAGATTACCAAGCACGAAGAGAAGATAAAAGGGATGCAGGATAAGATAGATGCCCTGCGGAAGACTGCTGAAGAGCATAAGGGTTCTGTCGTAAAGATCAATCAAGAGATTGAACATAAAGGGGAGAAGGAACAGCTGAAAGTGCATAGGCAGATAGAAGACCTGAAAGTATCACTGGCAGAAGAAAAGACCAGGGTCTCTGCATTAAAAGATGAGATCTCTAAGATCAAGCAGAGGAAGGATCAGTTCTCGGTAGAGATGCAGGAATTAGAAGAGAAAGCATCTTCGCAAAGCAGGCAGCAGCAGGAACTGCAGCAGAATATAAACCTAAAACAGAAAGAATTACAGGAATCAGAAAGAAATATCCTTCAGTTCAGGAAAAAGCATAACATTGAATCTTCTCAGGAATTAGAAAAAGAGATCGAACAGAAAGAAGCAGTCATAGAAAAGAAACAGGAAGAGATACAGCAGCTCAGGCAGAAGCAGCAGGAATTGCTGCGTGAAAAAGATCAGGCCGAGTTCCAGCTTTCAAGCTTAGATGAAAGGATAAAGAAAGTCAAGGAAGTGGAGAAAGAAAGCAAGCAGCAGGTCGAAGTTCTGCAGAGCCACAAGAATGATTTTAAAAATGCTACTTTAAAACTAAATAAATGCCTGGAGCAGGACAGCGGTTATGCATCGCAATTAGGCAATGCCAGGCGTAAAGTGGTAGAGATGCAGGAAAAGCAATCCCAGCTTAACGCAAAAACCCTTTCTTATCAGGCTAATCTGGCTACTGATCTGGCGGTAAGAAGCATCTTGGAAAGCCGCAAGAAATTCAAAGGCGTGCACGGGACTATCGTGGAATTAGGCCAGGCCGACAAAAAATATGCGCAGGCATTGGAAGCTTCAGCAGGCGCAAGGATGAACCACATAGTAGTTGAAGATGACCGGACCGCTGCGGAATGTATATCTTATCTGAAAGAAAATAAGCTTGGTTCAGCGTCATTCATCCCTTTAAATAAAATAAAATCTTTTGATATCGCCAATGAAGATAAAGCGCATCTTAAGAAACAGGGGGTGCATGATTTCGCATTAAACCTTATAACTTACAAGCCGCAATATAAAAAAGCGTTCTCTTATGTATTTGGAAAGACTATTGTTGTCGACAATCTTGATGCAGCCAGGAAGATCGGCGTGGGAGTAATCCGCATGGTCACTCTGGACGGAAGTTTGGCCGAAGAGAGCGGAGTTATGCGCGGCGGCTTCAATGCAAGGAAAAATTCGATCGGGTTTAAGGAAAAAGATTCTCTGGAAGAATTGGAAAGAGTAGAGCGTGAATTGAGCGAATGGCAGGGGGTCATCGTAAACGTTGAACAGAAAAGAGAATCTAATCTGCAGGAGATCTCAGCTCTTAGGACCAGCAAGGCAGAGATGGAAGCGGAAATCATCAAATTAGAGAAGACTTTACACTTAGACACACAGGATCTAGATGCTTCCAATGATCTAAGGACAGAATTACAATCTAAACTGCAAGAAACAGATGCTTCATTAGCAGTAGTGCAAAAAAATGTGGGACTGATAAATAAGGAACTTATGGACCTAAAGACCGGCAAACAGGCTTTACGTTCAGAGATCAGCCAGCTTAGAGACCCTAGGTTGCTGGCGCAATTAAGCGCGTTTGAAGAATCGAGGCAAAAATGCCGGGAAGATATCCTGCGCAAGGAAAGCGATCTGAAAAATATGCTGCTGCAGATGGAACAGATGCTTGCGCCAGAAAAGGAAAAGATCAAAGAGATCCTTAAGCAGCACGACAAGGAAGAGCAGAAATTTACGCTTGAGATCGGCCGGCTTACAGGAAGCATAAAAGACCGGGAAAAAGAATTAGAAGTAAAAGAAAAAGAAAGCAAGGAATTCTATTCAACCTATAAAGGATTGTTCGCTGACAGGGAGAAATTAAGCGCTGAGATCAGCAAATCTGAAAATGAAGTGGAATCATTAAGAGAAAAATCAAGAGACTGTGAACGCGAAGTAAATCTTATATCTCTTAGAAATGCAGAAGTGAAAGCAAAATTGGCCGGACTGCAGGAAGAGCTGTCAAAATATAAAGATGCAGCGATCCTTCAAAATAAAAATCTGGAAGAGTTAAAGCAGGAAATCAGCAAGTTTGAAGTTATACTGGGCCAGATGTCGGCAGTAAACATGAAAGCCCTGGAGATCTATGAACAGGTAGAGCTGGAATTCAATAAACTATTAGATAAAAAAGACAGCTTAGGCAAAGAAAAGACAGATGTTCTTACTTTGATGAATGAAATCGAATCTAAGAAAACAGAACATTTTATGAAAACTTTTGACAAAGCTAATGATAACTTCCAGAAAATATTCAGCACTTTGTTCACCAAGGGCAAGGCCTATCTGGAACTTGAAAATCCGGGCAATCCTTTTGAGGAAGGCCTTAGTGTAAAAGTAAAATTGACCGGAAACAGGTTTATGGATATCAAATCTTTATCCGGCGGAGAAAAAACATTGACGGCATTATCATTCATCTTCGCTATCCAGGAATATCAGCCGGCCTCATTTTACATATTAGATGAGATCGATGCCGCTTTAGATAAGCAAAACTCAGAAGTGCTATCTAAATTGATCCGGGCTTATGCGGACCGGGCGCAATATATAGTCATTTCTCACAATGATTCTATCATATCGGAAGCCGATACTTTATTCGGCGTTAGCATGAAAGATGGGGTCAGTAAAATCACCAGCCTGAAGATCTGATCTTTTGGCTTTATTAGATCTGATTTTTCTTAAATTTTATAAACTAGGTCTGAATCTGCAGCAAGGTATGGCAGAAAGATACAGTGAAAATTGCTTAGTGGTGCTTGGCGGAGGGCTAGATGGTGAGAGCCCTAACTTACAAAGCAGATTAAGATACGACAAAGCTCTGGAGATCCAGCAAAAATTTGATCACCTGATACTGTCTTCCGGATGGAGCTATAAGGTTAAAGTTGCCGGGATATCTGAAGCAGAAGCGGGAAGGAACTATATGGTTGAACGCGGCGTTCCTATGTCTAAGATCATAACTGAAAATTTATCTAAAGATACGGTTTCCAATGCGTATCACTGCCGAAAGATAATTGATGGTTTTGGTGTGACGGATATCACTATGGTAACTTCTGCTTTTCATATGAAGAGAGCCAGGTTCATATTTGAAGTCGTGTTTCCTAAAGGAAGCTACACTCTTGGTTATGTAAAAAGCGATGATGGGATTACAGGAAAAGAATTAAATAAAAGAAAGATCCATGAAAGGTTAGTGCTTGATTTCTTCAAGAAGCATCTTTTTACAACTTATGGTGTAACTCGCGGAGATATGGCTTCTATTGGCTGCTTCCTGAAATATAATAACTTAGCTACCTGCGGCCGGATGGATAGGTATCAGAAAGAATTGACTGATAAGATCAAAGAAAACATTAAAGAAAAAATAGGAAAATAAATCCTCTCTAATCAAAGGTTCTTTTTAGCCTCTTCCATAAAAGGCATGATGGCTTCTAATTCACTTTTGACTAAACGACCCATCTTGGCGAAAGACCATTCACCGTCTGCGCTGCGGTTTTCCCGGCTGATCTGTAATTTTGGCGTGCCGTTATTATATGCGAATACGGCTACGGTCAATCTGGTATTCCCGAACTCTACGCTCTTTGAATATAATTCCTTATCTAAACTTTTGTCAAATCCTGCCATTTTATTCCTCCTTGCAAATGTTTATCTTAATAATGTGTTGATTGTTTTATAGACTTTTGAAAAATCTCTGAACTGTGCCGCTCCTTTAAATGGTCCTGGTTTTGGTAATCTTTGGTCGTATACAACTGCATCTCCGCCCTGCACATATTCTACTCCACTTAATTCTTCTAATGCAATACTGCCTGCAAGATCAAATGCGAGTAATGAACCTAGGTTATTTTCGGGGACACCAAAGGTAACTCCGATAACTCTTTTACCGTTATTGATATGAAGTGATTCACGGACATCTCCTGATAGGGATATTCCTCCCGTATAATGCAGTAATGCTCCTTCCTGTTTTCCCAAAAGCATAAGTGAATTTTTAACCTCACCACGCTTAAAAACAAAGTCTATCAAGTTTTTGGGACAATAATCAAAAGTACTTATCAATTCCAGAAGATCGCCATTATCCTCTTTCAGAATTTTTAGACCAAGATCTAGGGCAACTTTCTCGGCAACTGCTCCAAGTTCGTAATTTTTTGGTAATTTGTATCCTTTGAATCCCGGCATTTTTACATCACCATTTATTTTTAGAAGGGGTTTTTATTATAAACTTATCGCTGGGTTTTGTCCTAAATGGCTTCCTACTTGATGTACTTTTTGGAAACCTAATTTTTCTACTATCTTGCATAATTTTCTTCCAGAAATTGGGATCAGCTTAGTCATTATAATCAAGTGCTTGCTTTGATCTCTAGCTGCTGTATGCCAACGAACTTTAATGGCGGATACGCTGTCTTTTCCGCTTCTAAACACACTTGGACGGCTTCTTTTATCCGTTCCATCGCCTGTTCTACGGTTTTTCCCTGGGTGAAACAGCCAGTAATGTCCGGAACTTTTGCTACATACATGCCGTCTTCGTCCTGTTCTATAATGACTGTAAAGGTCCTAGATTTCATATTTAACTTAAAGGGCTGTTTTTTTATAAATATTTTGGAGAAGTTTCATCTTTCTGGATATTATTCACTGATTATTTTTCACATCTGTATGAAAATATTTTTTATTTCTCCTCTAAATATCCAAATTAACGACTTCTGAAGCGTGTTTCTCGATGAAGTCTCTTCTAGGCTCTACTTCGTCGCCCATAAGGATGGTGAATACCTGATCTGCTATGATAGCATCTTCGATAGCTACTTTCTTTAGTTTCCTGACCGAAGGGTCCATGGTGGTTTCCCACAGCTGAGTAGGATTCATCTCTCCTAGACCTTTGTATCGCTGGATCGCCACACCCTCGCCCATCTCTGCTGCAAGCTTATCTTTCTCAGCGTCATTATACACGTATTCGATCCTTTTGCCTTTCTGCAATCTGTAAAGCGGCGGCATGGCTATGTACACATGTCCTTTCTCGATCAATGCTTTCATGTATCTGTAGAAGAAAGTTAGCAGTAAAGTCATGATATGCGAACCATCGACGTCTGCATCAGTCATTATCAATACTTTGTCATATCTTAATTTAGCGACATCGAATTCTTCTCCCACTCCGGTGCCTAAAGCGGTTATCATGGCGATTATCTCTTTGTTTTCCATGATTTTATGCAGTCTTGCTTTTTCGACGTTTAGAATCTTTCCTTTCAACGGCAGGATCGCCTGAAATTCGCGGTTGCGACCCTGTTTCGCCGACCCGCCAGCGGAATCTCCTTCCGTTA
>CAYHKV010000063.1:0-6473 GCA_964357125.1 uncultured Methanosarcinales archaeon
GATTTTTACGACGCAAAATATAGGTCCATAAGCACAGTAGCCACGAAAATAAACGAAGATTTTAAGCGATTGATGAACGGGGAGATATCAAAGGGCAAGTTCATAGAAGAATATTATCACCTGCGGCCAGGGACCTATGACCTCACCAGCCTTAGATACGATGCTAATCCAGAACTGATAAATAGTTTCAGGCAGGAGGCTGTAGAAGAAAATAAAAATGAATTTTATCCAGCTGAAGAAGAATGTAAAAAAATAACCTCAGCATTGCAGGAAAACAAATTTAGGTTTGATGCTGGACAATTTCTTGATTTTGTAGAAGCGTCCACTAAGGCGAGGGAATTATCAAAGTTTGAATTTACTAAAAACCTCAGCGAAGCGCTAGAATTACTGGCTGAAGCGGGCAGCAAGATGGGTTTTACCAGGAAAGAGATAGCCCTGCTAGATATCAATGAGATCTTTTCTTGCTGCGATCTTGATAAGAAAGAGATCATCTCGCGATGGAAAGATCTGGTACAAAAATACGGTGTACAGAAAGAAATATATGATAAGCTGGTGCTTCCTCCATTGATATGCTCAGACAAAGATTTTGAAGTAGTGCAGTTCCATAAGGCAAGACCAAATTTTATCACTTCTAAATCTATTGAAAGCAGGATAGTTATGATAAATGAGATAGATAAGATTATTCCGGATATACAAGGTTGTATAGTGATGCTTGAAAATGGTGATCCCGGATACGACTGGATATTCACTAGAAATCCAGCCGGTTTAATAACTAAATATGGAGGGGTAGCTTCGCATATGTCTATACGCTGCGCAGAATTTGGCATCCCTGCGGCCATCGGATGCGGTGAACTTATATTCACTAACCTTAAAAAAGCTGAAAAAGCTAAATTAGACTGTAGATTGAATATTATTACTCCTCTAGGGAGGCGTCCATGATGAAATTAGCTATCTCAATGAAGCAAGACTACGATAAGCACGGAGCAGAAAGAAGCGTGTTGGAAGATGCTTATAATGAATATTTCCGGCAATTCGGGTTAATTCTTTTCCCAATTTCTAATTCAGTGCTGGATATTAGCTCCTATTTGAAAGAAGCAGGCGTTGAAGGGATTATCCTGTCGGGAGGGAATGATATCGATCCGCAAAGTTATGGCGGTGAAAGAACAGACGGTTTATCTTTGGCTTTGAAAAGGGATAAAGTGGAAAAAACCATGCTGGAATATGCAATAAAAAATGGCCTTCCGGTGTTAGGGATATGCAGAGGGATGCAATTTCTTAACGTTTACTACGGAGGGAAAATAATTGATTTCAGGGAAAAAGGCATCTTTCATCCCGCAGGTAAAGAGCAGATTCATAAGGTAGTTATAATACATCACCAAGAAGTTCTTGGAACAGAAGTTAAAGTTAATTCATATCATAATCAAGGGATCACACAGAAAGAACTTTCTTCGTCATTACGTGTTTTTGCACTCTCTGAGGAAGGGATAGTGGAGGGGTTTTACCATCCTTCACTGCCTATAGTTGGAGTGCAGTGGCATCCGGAAAGAGATAGCCCTGATGAGATGTTCAATGAGAAATTAGTGGAAGCTTTTGTGAAAGGGGAAGGATGGTGGAAGAGATGAAAGCTATAATCCTTGCAGCAGGAATGGGAACCCGTCTGGGAAAATATACCGAAAATCTGCCGAAATGCATGCTTAATTTTGATGGGAAGGCTTTGATCGAGAGGCAGGTCGAGACACTGCGCAGGGCAGGGATAACTGATCTCTCTATCGTCAGGGGATATATGCCGGAAAAAATAAATCTGACGGATGTGAAATACTATCATAATCCTGATTTTGCGACAACTAACATGGTTGAGACACTATTCTGCGCGGAAAAAGAGCTTGATGGAAAAGAAGAAGTTTTGATCTGTTATGCTGATGTAATCTATGAGCCTAAAGTTCTTCAATCAATAATTGGGTCTGATGCGCATATAGGGGTTACTGTCGACAATGATTATTGGGATTATTGGAAGTCCAGGACGGATAATCCGGAAGCGGATATGGAAAGCCTGGTGATCGAGGATGGATTGATAAAAGAACTTGGAGATACTAAATGTACTAAGGATAAGGCTGAAGTTAGGTATGTTGGGCTGATAAAGCTCTCAAAAGAAGGTGTGCAAAAGCTAAAGGAAACATACCATTATCACAGGCAGCGCCACTTCCATAAAGAAGAACCTTGGTTAAGATCAAAATCTTTCAAAAAAGCATATATGACTTGCATGCTGCAGGCGCTGATAAATGCAGGGCAGGAGGTGAAGCCGATCATAATAGATCGTGGTTGGCTGGAGTTTGATACGGTTGAAGATTATGAAAGATATACGAAGTGGCTGGAAGAAGGGACGTTAAAGAGATTTATGAACTTATAGTTTAACATTAGTATTCCATAATGTTTTTAAATCAACTTCTCAGTATAATTTTTAGGTGCAAAGAAGTGGAAAAAAAGGTAAAAATAATCGTCACTATCGGGCCTTCTACTAATTCTGAAGAAGCGATGCTTAAGATCAAGGATAAGGGCGTCGATTTTGTCCGGGTAAATATGTCCCATTCCGATATTGATTATCTTGAAAATACTATAGCTTTAGCTAAGAAAGTAGGCCTGCCATTCGTGATCGATACCGAAGGGTCGCAGGTAAGAACTGGTGAGCTGAGCGTTTCTACTATAGAATTGGAAGACAATGAAGAAATAAAGATCCATAATCATAAGATAACGGGAGATAGAGAGAAAATAAGTCTTACTCCTTACTCAATAGTAGATCAGTTAGAAGTGGGCGATCTTATACATGTGGATTTCGACACCGCGATATTGCGTATCTCAGATATTTCTACTATCAGTCAGGGGTATGTAACAGCCAGGGCAATAACGGGGGGGATAATCGGCAAGAATAAATCAGTAATTATAGATCCGGTATCAAATAAAAAAATATCACTGCCTACGCTTTCAGAGAAGGATTATCAGTCCATCCAAGTAGGGCTGCAGGAAG
The DNA here is from genome assembly GCA_964357125.1 of uncultured Methanosarcinales archaeon. GTDB lineage: Archaea > Nanobdellota > Nanobdellia > Woesearchaeales > GW2011-AR9 > JACPIL01. The sequence goes on from CAYHKV010000063.1 coordinate 3,023, forward strand.
GCATAGGGCATATTGCCGCTTCGTTCATGCGTTCAGGCAAAGCGGTAGATGAAGTACGTAAAGCTACCCAAAATACCATGAAGATAATCTCAAAGATCGAATGTATAGATGCATTGGAGAATATCAATGATATAATCCGTAAATCAGACTATCTGCTTATCGACAGAGGGGACCTAAGTAAGGAGATACCAATCGAAAAAATACCTTTGACCCAGAAGATAATCATCAACAAGGCAAAGAAGTATGGCGTGGGCGTATTTGTGGCTACAAATCTTCTTGAAACCATGATAGACCATAAAAAACCCACTAGGGCAGAAGTGCATGATGTCCTAAACACTATCGTTGACGGAGCAGATGGATTAGCATTAGCAGCTGAGACCGCCATAGGAAAATATCCCATGGCCTGTATCAATATGTTAAACAAGATCATAAAGCATGCCCAGCTGGTGAACGTTGAAGAGTTTAGGGATAAAGAAGATAAGTTTGTAGAAAAACTAGAAAAAAGCGATTACCTGCTTGATTTTAACATGTCTTCTTCTTTAGTAGCTCCTCACGGCGGCAAGCTGGTCGACCGCATGGCTAAAGAGGTGCCTTCTTCAAAATACCTGCGTTCTCTGCCGGTCATAAAATTAAATGAAAGCCATCTGCGTGATGTAGAACAAATAGCCATCGGCGCTTACAGCCCGATAGACGGCTTTATGGGAACTGAGGATTTTCAATCGGTACTAGACAGGATGAGGCTGGCTAATGGCGTTATATGGCCTATACCTATCACTCTTGATGTGACTGAAGAAGAAGCAGATAAGCTTATGCTGGGATCAGAGATAGCTTTATTCGGTGATAAAGAAGAAGTAATCGCCATATTGACTCTAAAGGAAAAATATACTTTTGATAAATCAGAGACCGCTCAAAAATTATATGCTACCGACAGTTTGGAGCATCCAGGAGTAAAGATGCTCATGGAAATGAATCCGGTCTTGCTTGCCGGACCTATAACCTTGCTCAAAAGGATAAAGAATGAATTAAAGGAATACCAGATAACTCCTAAGCAGGCCCGTAAATTATTTGAAGAGCGGGGGTGGGCAAAAGTAGTAGGTTTTCACACCAGAAATGTCATCCATCGCAGCCATGAATTTATCCAGATGGAAGCTTTGCAGAAAGGCAATTGCGACGGCCTTTTTGTACACCCGGTAGTCGGCAAGAAAAAATCAGGTGACTTTAATGCCAAGTTCATAATCAAAGCTTATGATATGATGATAAAGGATTTCTATCCTAAGAATAAAGTTATTTTTGGAACCTTTTCAACTTATTCCAGATACGCCGGACCAAGAGAAGCGCTGTTCACGGCTTTGTGCAGGAAAAATTTCGGATGCAGCCATTTTATCGTGGGAAGAGACCATACCGGAGTTGGGAATTTCTATCATCCCAAAGCATCCCATAATATCTTTGATCGTTTTCCAGACCTTGGAATAACACCTATTCGTTTTGATAATGTGTTCTATTCTAAAAAAGAAAGGCGCCATATCCATGAACAAGAGCATACAACCTATCCAGAAGATGATAAGTTGTTGATAAGCGGAACTCAGGCCAGAAAAATGCTTGAGAGTGGAGAACTGCCGCCAGCCTGGTTCATGCGTCCAGAAATAGCGCGGATGATCATGGATTCGATACAAAAAGGAGAAGAAGTGTTTGTGAGAGGATAAGCATGGATCTCACACAGCTGTTAGGATGGGCCGCCACTTTTTTGTTTTCTATAATGATCATCCCCCAGATGATAAGGACGGTCAAGTCAAAAGATACCAGCGGCGTCAGCCTGATGATGTTCGTAATATTTCTTATAGCTAATGTTATCGCTTTGAGCTATGCTTTATTAATCGACCAAGTCCCCCTTATAATCAAGTACATAATTGCCCTTGTCACTACTATCATCTATCTAGTGCTCTACGGCATATATTATCGGCGTAAAAAGGTGATTACGGCAGATAATACTCAAAAATGATGGATAATAAAGGAAGGGAGTATTTTTTTAAAAGTGATTGCCGTTTAAAAGTGATCATCAATTCATAACCTTTATAATCCGTATGCAAGCTGAAAAATCCATGGCAAAAAATGTAATAGAATTGACGACTCGCGACAATAAAAAACAACTGGTTTATCTTCTGCAAGAACCATTGAATGTTGACAAAGTACATTTAAATATCTCTGGTGTTGGCGAAATTGAAGCTTTATGGAAAGATCATATAATACAATATGGGTCTTCAGTTAAGCTTAAGCCCTGGAAGGAAAATGTCCTAGCAGTTTCAGATGAAACCGCAGAAATATATTTTTCCAATGCTGAGCTGCAGGTTACTACAAGTTATCATGCCCAGATGGTCCGCGATCACGGCCTGGCTGGCCTTAGGCCATTGACAGTGCAGGGGTTACTGCGCACTAGCGATGAAAAAATCTTACTTGGAGTTCGTCAAGGGTTTGTGCAAAACGGAAAAGTAAGCCTTATCCCCTTGGGATATGCCGGCGCTACTGCAGAAGAAAACGCTAAAGGTACGGTTGAGAACCGGTTATTTGAGCAATTATACGCAGAAGCTGAAGAAGAGATAGGCTTAACATTTAAGGTTTTTGAAGAAGTAAAACTATTGGGCTATCAGACCGATCCGGAATTTACTCAGGGAATAAATTTGGTGTTTTTAGCGCAAAGCAGGCTCGATGCTAGTCAGGTGCAGAGCATCTATGATATTTCATATGCCTTCTATAAAACCGCGCATGATAAAATATTGCAAGACAGTGGTGATAAAAGCCAGGCACGAAGAGGAGCTAAAAAGGCGGTAACTGCAGCAGGGTTTCCTAATTTAGATGTTGGTGATCATCATCCCATCTCTTTCCTTGAAGATAAAGTTACTGGTCTTCAAGATATTACCTCTGGTGGATCATTGAACATAGGTTTAAACAGCTACTATCCTATGATGGCTATTTGTAGAGGAGGTTTAAGACTATATCTGGAACATAAATTAAGGAGTTTAAGATAGTAGTAGTCAATTTTAAAATGGGCGTAAATCTTCCACTGATTGTCTTCTGCGGGCTTTCCGGCTCGGGGAAGAGCTTTAACGCAAGAAAGCTCCAACAACAGCTTCCAGGATATGAAATAGTAGGTCCTGGCATCCTGAGGGAGCAGTTGAACATCAAGACTTACAGCAGAAAAGATACTCCGATGCTTTTAGCTAAAGTGATAGAGCAGATAGAAAAGAATCATTATAAGGGAGTCGGCTCTATAGTTGATGCAAACCTCAAGACAGTCGACATAAGGCAGTTTTTCTATGACACTGCTAAAGGGTTGGAAATAAAGGTTATTGTTGTAGAGACGCATTGTTCTTCAGATGCCATAAGAGAACGTATGGACAAAAGGGTGCAGATGACGGCAGCCGAGAATCCTAAAGATTTTTCCGTACACCTTGAA
>CAYHKV010000064.1:0-6463 GCA_964357125.1 uncultured Methanosarcinales archaeon
TTTAAATAAGACCCAGTTTTTAGGTCTATTCGGGTATCTAAACTACAAATCCGGGCTTAAGGTAATAAAAAATGTCAAAAGACCAATCAAAGAAAAATCTAAGTCGTGTAAGCGTAAAGAAAAAAGTATGGTATAAGATACTTAGTCCAAAGCAGTTTGGGCAGATGGAAATAGGAGAAACTTACTTATCCACCCCTGAAGAAGCCGTAGGAAGGACTCTTAAGATAAACCTTAAAGATATAACCGGCAATATGAAAGATCAAAGCGCCTATGTCAAATTCAAAGTAGATTCAATCGAAGGCACCGCATTAAAGACTTCTGCGATAGGATACGAACTTACCGCAACCTATGTCAAGAAAATGGTGCGCAAGAACACCGACAGGCTAGACGATTTTATGATCTTCAGAAGTAAAGACGGAAAGACCGCCCTGTTGAAAATCCTTATCATTACCCAGCATAAAGCACAGCGTTCTGTACAGAAACAACTGAAGCAAAAAGCTAAAATGTTATTGGGCGAAGAATTAAGAAAAGACTCGTTTGATGTTTTCATCACTAATCTAGTGACCAGAAAAACTCAGATCCTTCTTAAAAAGATGCTTCATAAGATCCATCCGGTCAATGAAGTGGCAATAAGGATGTTAGGGCTTCAGAAGGAAGGCACTGTAGTTACTGAAGTGCCGCAGGAAAATGCGCCTGCTGAAGTATCTGAAGCATCTGAAGAGGAATCAGAGGAGATTATGGCTGAAGAAGAAGCTGCTCCGGCAGCATAATTTTTTATTTTTATGAAATTTCTTACTTTCGCGGACCTGCATGAAGACAAGGAAGTGCTTGATAATCTGCTTAAACGGGCTTCCAAGCAAGACATAGATTTCTTGATCTGCTGCGGGGACATATCTAACTTTGGAGCTGGATTGAAATACAATCTTAAAAAAATTAATTCTTTGGGAAAGAAAGTATATCTCGTTCCTGGGAATCATGAAGAGGGCGATGATTTTCCAAAGGTGGTCTCCGAATATCCTAATTTAGTAAATTTAGACCGAGCAGCAAAGATAGTAGGCGAATATGTTTTCTTAGGCTACGGCGGGGGGGGATTTACCCTGCAGGATGCTAATTTTAGGAAAACAGCAAGAGAATGGTACGGTAGATATAATGGAAAAAAAATATTGCTGGTAACACACCAGCCACCATACGGCAACAAATTGGATCTGATGGGGCAGCGCCATGTAGGGAATAAGGACTTCACAGCATTTATACTCAGGATAAAGCCTAAATTAGCACTTAGCGGCCATCTGCATGAAACAGTAGGAACTGTGGATTCCATCGGAGAAACTAAGATCGCCAATCCCGGCTGGGACGGAATGGTCATCGAGCTGAATTGATAAAAGAATTTTTTCTGTAAGTTTGTTTAAAAATTCATGATTTGGTTTGATTTATTAAACAGAAGTTTATTTAGGTTCATCAAATTCTATAATCTTAAATTCTCTCAAAAATAACTTCTTCTGTTTTTCATCATAAATTGTTCCGTAATGAAATTCCGCCCCAGTTTTGCCAGTAACTCCTTCAAAAGATTTATTTAACTTAGAAATTATTTCTCCAGTTTTAGGATTGATCATTTCTTCTAGATGATGAGAAGTAGCTTTTCTTGGCTCAACAAAAAATACTTTTCCACCAATAATTCCATTTTCCGCAACAACTTTTATTCCGTAATGTGCATGCATTTCTTGATTTTTATGTCCTTTCAAACCGAAAACAATATCATGATATTCTCCATCTTTTTCAGTTTTCTTTATCTTTATGCGGGCGAAGTAGTTCTTTGATTTGATTTCCCATTTCTTTTTTTTCATGATCTTCATTTTTCGAAAAAACTTAATACTTATCTGGCAGGAGCTATTTATTAAACAAAGCCCTTGATGTATCTACAACGGTTCCATAAAAACTTTCTTGACCTTGATGCCGATGCCCTTCTGCTGAGTGTTTATCTCTACTCCTGACATGGTAGCTTCACCTATAGCTACTAATTCTTCTTTCAGGCTCATGACCGCTACCGGTTCTCCTTTACGGAAACCTTCCAGTTTGCTTATGCCAGGAATAGCTACATCTCTCCCATGGCTGACGCTTTTGATGGTGCTGTCAAAAATCCAGCATCTGGGCAGGTATTTTAAGGCATTTTCAACCGGCTGGATATAACGCATAATAAATTTGGGATTGTTCTCTTCTTTGTAATAATAATATGCCTCATGCAAGTCATTAAGAGTAATCAGGTTATCCTGTTCTGCAAACGGGCCTGCCTGGGTCATGCGTAATTCAGCCATGTGCGCGCCGGTGCCTAATTTCTTGCCGATATCAAAACATAGTTTTCTGACATATGTTCCGGCCTGGCATTTGACTCTGAACAAGACATCTTTTTCCTTTATTTCTAGGATTTCAAATTCATAAATCTCTCGGACGCGCAGCTGACGTTTTACTGCGCTTTTTACAGGGGGTAATTGTTCGATCTTGCCGATGAACTGGGCGATGGTGTTCCTGATGATCGTCTCTTCGACTTCTTTATGCAGATGCATCACGCAGACATATTCTTTCGGCGCGGTAAGAAGAAATTGGGTTATCTTTGTGGCTCTTCCTAAAGCGATGGGCTGTACTCCGGTGACTGCAGGGTCCAGAGTTCCGGAATGTCCGGCTTTTTCTAAATGAAAAATCTTCTTGACGTAATCAGAAGTCTGATGCGAGGTCGGCCCTTTAGGCTTGTCTAAATTGACTATGCCGTAATCAATCATCTCTTCTGCGGTCCTTTCTTGCGGAGCTTTGCCGAATTCACCGATCGCAGCTTTTTTGATGAACAGTTGGCGTTGCATGAAGAATTGAATCGGGCAGTATTTATTTAAATATTGCTGAGAAAGTTTATATTATCGTAATTATTACTGCGGTCATGGTTAAAAATGAATTCTTGAGGAAAGTCGTAACTGATGATCCGGATGATGAATCTGATGAGAAAGAATACGATCTGCATCGTGTACAGCCGAATGATGTTGATCTTCCTCCGTTCATGGCGGTCAAGATGTACGCTGAGATATTTGATGTTTCTGAAGACATAGGTCAAATTATTGCTGATACAATTGTTTTTGGTAAAAAATATGCTCAGGATAATGGTAAAAACGAGTGGGCGGGTATGCCGTTCAATGATGGTAGAGGGATATTGGCTGGTTATTTGAATAAGATGGGATATTACAATGGACCTATATTGCCAGTAAATCCTCCCATGGCAGGTTTTCATGTATGTTTGACCAAAAAAGGATTAGAACGTTTAGTAGAGATGTTTCCTTCTGAGGAATATAAACAAAAACTGGCAATCTTGAATAAGAGGTAGAAGATAATTATTCTTTCTGTTCAGCAGCTTCTTCTTTTACTGGTTTACTTTCCTTTTTTGCTGCTTTCTTGCTGTTCTCTTTCCTTGGAGCAGGCTTTTCTTCTGAACTGAATAGTTCAGCGGTGACTACTCCTTTATCATTTTTTACAGCTTTGACTTTGACGTGGTGAGGGGGATATTTGATGCCTCTGCTCCATACCGCTTCGTTAAGCTCTTTGCTTAATTTGACTTCTTCTGATTTCATATGCTTAGCAAGGAATTGTTTAAGGGCAGTAACTGCTTTCTTAGAACGGTTCCAGCGCGGAGCTTTCATGAATTCTTTACGTAAAGGAACGTTATAGGTTCTTTCCAATGTTTTTTCGGTTGTTTTAGCCATGATTATGCCTTAGTTTTAGTCCTTCTCCAGTTTCTCTTCACAGCAGTATGCCTGGATGGATGAACTCTTCTTCCTTTGCCGTAGACTTTGAATACGGTCCAGAAAGGGGCCCATTTAGTCTGAGCGCTTAGTTTGATCAATCTTTTCTTTCGTGAAGGGTGTTTGTGTACGGCCATATTCTTATTCCTTTGATTCTTTGTGTTCTTGTTTAGCCATCTGGACTGCAATCTTGTCAAGAAGAGAAACTCCTTTTGGAGTCAATATTCTTCCTTTATGCACTCCTTTTTGAGCCTGTTTGATCAATTCTGAATGTTCTAATTGCTTAAGGATATTTCTGATTATTGAACCTGATGCTTTATAGAAATGGGCTGGAAGGTATCCACGCCTTTTTCTTCCTCCGAACTTAGTACGCAGCTTTTCAGTGCCCACTGGACCTAATTTAGCTACAGTGCGTAATATTGCGGCAGAACGGATATACCACCATTCTGGGTCATCTGGAAGGCGCTGCTTGCTCTGCCCGGTCTTTACGAATTTTGCCCAAGGCATTGGATGGACCAATTTTTGGCTTTTAAGAACTTCAGCGACTTTCTTATTGAGTTCACTTGGATTTACAGTAAGTATATGAGTCATATTGCTTCAGGATAGGGGGTTATTTATAAAGTTTTTTGTTATGGGGGCTTATCTTGGGTGAATCACAAATAAGATGCTTCCAATTCAAAAACGTTTTCAACATAATTTTCTTTAGATAAATCCCTGATCTGCTGAGGGGTCATCCTGGCAACGATCAAGCCATGATAGTTTTGGATAATACCTATTCCCTGTCTGGCGAGATAATCTGCGACTTTTGAACCATTGTTTTCCTGATTCTCTAGGAAAGCGATGCAGTTGGAATCTTCTGAAGCGCTATCTATTGGAAGGATAACTACGTCAAGAACAGATTTTCCATTAAGTTTCTCTTCAAGTGATGGGTTTATCTGCATACCTTGTCTGGTTTGAAGGTTATTTAAAAGACTTGCTCTGGAAATATCATTTTTTGTGCACAGAAAGGTTTAAATAACTTTTAATGTTTATATTGCGCATGAGGTTCAAAAAGGCAGGTGTTGTTGCATTATCATTACTCTCTTTAACTCTTACTGCCTGTTCAGGACAGCCGCCGACATTGAGCGGGATTTTTGATAAGATTTTGTGGTTCGGCTCTTTAGGTTTCATCGGGAATAATCCGGATGCCTTAGTCGGTTTTATGCGTATTTTACTTGCTATTTTAGTCTTTGCACTTTTATTTGAAGGAGGTAAAGTTACCGGTATGAATCCGCGCACTGTCGGGATAGTTGCAGCAATAATTGCCATCATATCTGCGATATTTATTCCGGATACGGTGCTTGTAGCAATAGGGGCAGCATATGGGACAATAGTCGCTTTGGTGTTGATAGGAGTACCAGTTTTAGGGGGCTTATATGCTATCTGGAGAATTCCAGGCGATACACGTCCACAAATTTTATTTAAGATACTCATCTTATTTTTATTGTTAGTAATTTTGATCTCCATAAACGAACAATTTGGTGTTAAAGCAGTTACTTTTGTAAAAGGGGGAGTTTAGTATAAGATGGCATCAGAAGCATTAGCGCAAGGGATTTCAAATTTTGTCAGTTGGGGCATTTTTATCATCAGCGTAATGATGGTTTGGGAAATTTACCAGCTTATCAAAGGCGGCTCTCAGGGTGGCGGTCCAGGTTCTAGCGGTGAAAGTAAAGTATGGAAAGCTATTAAGGAACGTGTTCCTTTTATTCATACTAAGGCAAAATCTCGCAGGTTATTGAAAAAAGAAATTAATGAAGAAATAAAGGAAGAAGAAGAAGAGCGGGAGTTAGACAATCTAAAGGATTATGCGCTTCAAATAGTTGAAGATTTAGAAGCTATAGGAAGCCAAGGCAAGTTTGCAAATTATGGTCAGAAAGAAAAAGTTGAAGAGATGGTCACTAAATTTGGCGAGAAAATCAAGGAAGCCAAAGAAACATTCAGGCAATTGAGCAAGCGCACTTCAAGAGCTGACCGAGGATTGGATAATCTATACAAATATGTCCAGAAGGAAAATATCCGAATTCCACAGGACGTCAAGGCATTGGAAAATAAAATAATCCTATTGCATCAAAGAACTGGGACTGATATAGCAGAAGTTGAGAAATTATACCGGGAAATAATTGATTCAGTTAATATGAGAAAATTAAATGAGTTAAAAGATTCAATGTTTATCAACGGGGAATTTGAGCTTCTTCCTAATTCTCAACCATTCGATACTGCTCATCTATGGAACTTAATTAAAGCGTTCAAGCAGGAAGAATTCTTATTGGAAGATGCCTATAAGTATCAGGCTGAAGCGAAGAAAGAACTGGTAGGCATAATGTCTGCGACCAAGGAATTGTATAAATAGTTACTACCTGCTCCCACAAATTATATAAATGTCGGAATTCTTCTTCCTATTATGAAAAAGGGATGGTTGTTCAGCCTATTGGCATTAACATTGCTTCCGGCCGCTTCTGCTGCTCCGTTAGATATTTTCAAAGGAGTATGGAACACTATCTTATTTAAGATTGGCGGGCTAGGATTTATCGGCGTTTCTGGTCTAGTTCCTTTTACCAGGATACTGATTTGGATTATGTGTTTTGCTTTGTTCTTTGAAGTCGCGACGGTATTAGGCAAAACAAAAGACAATACCGTGCTTTTCA
>CAYHKV010000065.1:0-6434 GCA_964357125.1 uncultured Methanosarcinales archaeon
GATGGGATAAAGGGGCTAAAAAAGAAAATCAAGCGGAAATGAAGCCAGTATTAGATAATTATTTTGCAGCGGGAGGATGTCCAGGCGTTTCAATTGAAACTCCTTGGTCGGGCGGATTTATCTCTTATGTAGCTACACAAGCAGGAGTTCCTAATTTCCCAGTAAACTGCCTGCACACGGCATATTTTAATGCGATAAAAAATAATCCAGGCATATGTAAAACGCATCCCATGAGCGAATGGGAGAAAATTACTGTCGGTGATATCGTCTGCGGATGCACCAGCGCATCTGACGGTGGTTCTGGAGAAGGATGTAAATTGACTTATGATAATGCCAATGGTCGTTCACACTGTGATATTGTTGTAGTAAACACTATCGGCGGTGGAGCAGTAAGCGTCATCGGTGGCAATGTGGGCGGAGAGCCAGCATCAGTAACTATGAGGAATGCGGATGTTTCAAGCACAATAGGGCCTACCGGGAAGTGGTTCGGCTGGATATCCTGCGAGGGTGAAGGTTCTATATCTGCAAGCAATATTCCTGCTCCGGTAGCTTCTACGGCTCCAGCTTCAACAACAGTCGTTCCTGTCGGCGCGAAGCAGGCAGAAACATTTAACTGCGCGAATAAAGTGTTTGGATTGGTCGGGGCGTCTAATACGGTCGATGCTGATCCGACAGGAAACAAATTTCAACCATCGGCCAGAAATGTAAACATATTACAAGAGTTATGCCCGGGCTCTACAGTTTATCTTAATGCGAAAGTTGGCGCTAATCCTGAAAGTGAAGCCCCTTTAGTAGAACAAACATTGGCAAATAATAATTTAGATTATATCATTCTGGATCCTTCTGCAAACGGACAGCCTGAATATGGATTTACTCCAGAACGATATAAAGCGGCAGCTATCAATCTTGCTAAGATGGTCAAAGATAAGAATAAAAATATCAAAGTCATAATGCTTACCAATACCCCTACAAAAGGAGCTGCCTACGGTTATGGAGATCCAGGAACAATACAAAAAATTAAGATTTTCAACAACGATCTCCTGAAAAATAAATTAGGAAGACCGGATTTAATAGATTATGCTGTTGATACTTATTCTGCGATAGAAAGCTCGCCTGGAAGCGATACCTGCGGATATTGTGGCACTGATAAAGGGGGTTTAGGAGATGGGATACATTTCTGGATCTCTGGAAGAAGAAAAGTTATGCAGGCAGTCATGAATACCGTATTCGGTTCTCCTGTTGGTGGAACTTCTCAAGCAGTTTCCGGTTCAACTGCAAGCGCAGAGAACTGCAAGAGCAAGCAGCGATGCACCGAGATAGATGAAGTATGGCAAAAGCTTACCCAATGGCTGGCTAAAGCCAAAAAAGGGCAGTTCTGGGACACCGTGCAAGGATGGAAGCCTTTCCAGAAACCTTCAGTGACGGTCAATACGATTAAGACTCCTAGCAGTTCATCAACTTCAAGTTCTGGAAGTTCTTCAACAAGTTTATGCGTAGCCACAATAGGCACAAATGAACAAAAAGCGTTGCTTGACACTATCGCCTGGTCAGAAGGAACAAGAAATAAATATAATATTATGTACGGTGGTAAAGAATTTACTTCTTACGATGATCATCCAGCTGCGACTGGAGAGATGCCTGCAGGAGGAATAACCGCCGGTGGATTTACCAGTACAGCAGCAGGAAGATATCAATTTTTGCATTCTACTTACGATGCTTTAAAATCAGAGGGTTATTTTAGCAATGGTTTCAATTCGGCAGAACAAGATAAAGCTGCGCTTGAAGGGCTAATAGTAAAAAAAAGGAGAATGTCCCAAGAATTATTAAAAAGTTCAGTTGACAATGGAAACTTCGACCAGATATGGGGTGGAGAATTGGCAAAAGAGTGGGCTTCTTTTCCTTCGATTGAAAAAAGCGGCAGCAGTTATTATTCCGGGCAAAGAGCGCAAAAATCTTCTGATCTTAAAAATGTATTTTTAAGTTGTCTACAATTTTATAACTCTGGTGGAAAAGGTTCAGCGGCCGTCGGAGCTGCCACCTTATCTCCTGTTGAAACTAAGCAGGGAGCTACTGTTTTTATTAAAGATAATATTCTTCAGCAAGCCTGCACAGCAGCCAGCCTTGAATGCGTAATCCCTCCGCAGAATGTAGGTAAGGTGGAAGCTCCTGGTATCGGCAATTGTCCGGCAGGGATGGTTTTAGCAGGAAAAATATGCATAGATCAATATGAAGCGATGTTGGTGAATAAAAATAATGGCGAAGTTTGGTCTCCTTATTGTAGTCCGGGAAATGATATCAGCAATTTAAGAGCCGCTTCTATCGCCGGAGCAGTTCCTCAAAGTACGATAAGCCAACTCCAAGCAAAACAAGCTTGTGAAAACTCTGGAAAAAGGCTCTGCGCCGCAAGTGAATGGCTTTCTACTTGCCAGGGAACGGATGGAAATAAATATCCTTACGGAACTACTTTGCAGAATGGAGCATGTAATGATCAATTTATCTCTAAACCTTATGAGCATCCGGTCAAGCAGATGCTAGATGCTTCTTGTAAAAGCTGGAATACTGTTAAGCCAGGAGTTTATACTAATACCCCCTGGATGATCCATCCTCAGGTAAATCAATTATCAACTACTCTTGCTGCTGCCGGAAGTTATGGTCAATGTAAGACTCCCGAAGGAGCATACGACTTAGTAGGAAATCTTGATGAATGGGTGGATGAAACTGCAAATTGTAATGCCGGAACCTGCGGAGTATTTAGGGGCGGATTTTACGCCCGTTCTGAAAGAGCTGACGGCAGCAGCGGAGGCTGCACTTATAGGACCGCTGCACATGCCTCTTCCTATTCAGATTATTCATTAGGGTTCAGATGCTGTGCAGATCCAACTTCATAAAATGTCACAAATAAAATCAATCAAAGCCAGGGAAATCCTGGATAGCCGGGGAAATCCGACTATAGAAGTTGACCTATCTACAGAAAAGACCTGCCAGTCCGCTTCTGTTCCCAGCGGAGCTTCTAAAGGAATACATGAAGCGTTAGAATTGCGTGACGGCACAAAAAGATATCTGGGCAAGGGAGTGCAGAAAGCAGTACGGAATGTTGAGCAGAAAATAGCTCCTCTGCTGAAAGGTATGGATTGCCGGCAGCAGAAAAAAATAGATGAACTGATGATCAAAAAAGATGGCACTGAGCACAAAAGTAAGCTAGGCGCGAATGCCATCATGGCTGTATCATTAGCAGCAGCGAAAACAGCGGCAGCAGAAAATAAGCAATTTTTGTTTGAATATTTTCATGAATCGGCAAGGATGAAAAAAAATAAAATAATGCCAAAGCCGTTCTTCAATGTGATAAATGGCGGGAAGCATGCCGGGAATAAGCTGGCTTTCCAGGAGTTTATGATAGTTCCAAGGGCAAGATCATTTGCAGAAGCCTTGCGCATGGGAAGTGAAGTGTATCATGTCCTTAAAGAAGTGATAGAAAAGAAATACGGAAAAGAAGCTACCAATATAGGTGATGAAGGTGGTTTCGCTCCGCCGTTGAAGAAACCGGAAGAAGCGCTGAATCTGCTGCAGGAAGCCATACATAAGGCCGGTTATAAAGGAAAGATCGATATAGCCATCGACTGCGCAGCATCTGAATTTTACAATAAAGGGGTGTATAATCTAAGTTGGGGGATGAGCAATAAAAAATTGCTTGCATACTACCTGCAGCTGATAAAGAAATATCCGATAATATCTTTGGAAGATCCTTTCGAGCAGGAAGATTTTGCCAGTTTTGCGGAATTGCGTAAGCAAAGCAAGATACAGATAGTCGGCGATGATCTTACAGTAACAAATACTGAAAGGATAGAAGCGGCGATAAAAGAGAAAAGCTGCAACTGCCTGCTGCTGAAAGTAAATCAGATCGGCACGCTTACGGAAGCTTTAGATGCAGTAAGGTTAGCTTACAATAATGGCTGGAAGGTCATGGTCAGCCATCGCAGCGGAGAGACTGAAGATACTTTTATCGCAGATCTGGCGGTAGGCATAGGCTGCGGCATGATCAAAGCAGGCGCTCCGTGCCGGGGAGAGAGAGTAGCTAAGTATAATCGGCTGCTGAGGATAGAAGAATTATTGAGAAAATAAAGTCATAATCTTTTTAAGGTTCTTTTATATTTATGATATGATGGGCGCGGAATCGTTCTTAGAACTATGTAAACGGCAGTATGGCCAATCACATCTGCCTATTTTTGAATCTGCTCTTGCTTTTTCCAAGAATTATTTAAGCTCGATCAAGAGATTGACCGGAGATTCTTTCTTTGATCATAATGTAAGGGTGGCGGAAATACTTGCTGAAAGCAAAGTCTCTCCTGAAGTGGTGTTGGCAGGAATACTGCATGGGATACTGAAATATTGTCCAGAAAAAGAGATTGAAGATTCTTTCGGCAAAGAGATAGTGCTGTTAGTGAAGGGAGTAGAAGATATAAAGCTGGTCAAATCTAAAAATCCGCTGCTGGAAGCGGAGGCATTAAGAAGAATTTTACTTACTACTTTTAGAGATGTGCGGGTAATTTTTGTAAAATTAGCTGCTAAATTAGATAATTTAAGGACTATCAATGTGCTGCCTGCTGAGGATCAGCAGCGGATATCTGAAGAGGTGTTAGAAGTATATGCGCCGCTGGCAAATAGATTAGGGTTAGAAAAAATAAGAGTCCCCTTGGAAGACCTGGCGCTGCAGATATTGAATCCGCAGATATATAGGCAGATAATCCAATTCTTAGAAGAATCGCGTGAACAGCGCGAAGCTTTGATCGCAGAATTCATAAGATTGGTGAAGGAATACGCGGCAGACAAGATCGACATAATAAAGATAAAAGGCCGGTCAAAGAGCATCTACAGCATCTATAAGAAAATGATCCAGAGGAATGTTCCTTTGACTGAACAGTATGATCTATCGGGAGTCAGGGTATTGGTGCCTGAAATAAAGGATTGTTATGCTTTACTGGGGCTGCTGCATGAAAAGTTCGAGCCGGTCGAAGGAAGACTGAAAGATTATATCGCCAATCCCAAACCAAACTTTTACCGATCCATACATACCGGACTTATGCTCCCTAACAAAAAGATCGTGGAAGTGCAGATCAGAACTCCGGAGATGGATGAATTCGCTGAGGAAGGCCTAGCTGCACACTGGCGTTATAAGAAACTGAAATCAGATGAGTTTTTTGAGAAGAAAATAGCCTGGCTTAAAGGGGTGCTTGAACTGCAAAAAGAAGGGAACCAGGAGATACTTGAAACTGCAAAAGTAGATGTATTCGGCGACAATATCTATTGCTACACCCCTAAAGGGGATGTCAGAGAATTACCTAAAGGAGCAACCATCCTTGATTTTGCATTCATGATCCATGAGGAAGTGGGCAACCATGCAGTCGGAGCGCATGTGAATGGTAAGTTTGTTCCATTAAAACACGAGCTCGCTTCAGGAGATATCATAGAGATCTTGACCAACAAAAGCCAAAGGCCGAGAAGAGACTGGCTGAAAATAGTAAAATCTGCCAACTCCAGGCAAAAAATAAGGAAATCTTTGCGTGAGCACGAAAAACTTCCGGCGATCCATTTCAAACAGCTTAAACCGGTAGTTTCAGAAGAACAGGGAATACTAGCTGAATCGGTAGATTTTCCGGCGGCAGTGTGCGTATTAGCCAAGTGCTGTAATCCGCTCCCGGGCGAATCTATCGTCGGGCTGGTGACCAAAAGAAGGGTAATTTCCGTGCATAGGGAAGACTGTCGCCTGGCGCAGAAAGAATATAGCAGGCTGGTTTCAGTGAATTGGAAAAACGGCTTCAATCAGAAAATAAAGTTTTATGTAGTCTCTGAAGAAAGAAGCGGACTGCTGGCAGATCTGCTGAACACCATCGCTACGACAGGATTTGAGGTGAAAGAAGCTAAGGCTAAGATGCTTGATACTTTACTCGCGCAATGTTCTTTTGTGGTAGTGCCAAAAGATCTTGACCATCTGAAAGAATTGGTCAGAAGGGTGCAGAAGGCAAGAGGACTAAAGAGATTGTATTTTGAGTGATCTTATTTCACAAACTCTACATTCTCTAAGTCTTTGAATTGCCGATCTCCAGTAAGGAATTTGA
Source organism: uncultured Methanosarcinales archaeon (assembly GCA_964357125.1). GTDB lineage: Archaea > Nanobdellota > Nanobdellia > Woesearchaeales > GW2011-AR9 > JACPIL01. The sequence goes on from CAYHKV010000065.1 coordinate 6,114, forward strand.
CTCCAGCCGTTTTGGCGATAATATATCCTATACAGTCGATATATGATAAGTTTTTATCTTTCAGAAATAATTTTAAATCGTTTGCAGCTTTAATCACTTCATCATCAACTTCAACTGAAAAATCTACCAACCATTCATAATGCTTATCAGCTTCTTCCTTGCCAACTGTTCGAAGCAGGACATAATGCATTTCCATAAGATTAAGCTTGGTAGTAAGAAATACCATGTTTTCTCTATAAGGGTCATAATTTTGGCTGCCTTTGATAATCTCAAGAAGGGCGTAAGTATCAAAAAATAATTTTCTTATTTCCATCCTTCCCT
>CAYHKV010000066.1:0-6323 GCA_964357125.1 uncultured Methanosarcinales archaeon
CCCGTTGATAGTGCTGAATTTCAAGACTTACTCAGAATCTTCCGGCAGTAATGCTTTAAGATTGGCAAAACATATAGAGAAAGTATCTTCTAAGAGATATGAGATTGTTGTTGCTCCTTCTTTGCTGACCATGAAAGAGATAGCCGAAAAGACTTCGCTGAACGTATATTCCCAGCATGCAGATAATACTGGTTTAGGCGCGCACACCGGCAGCATCCCGGTTGAAGAGCTTAAACTGATAAAAGTAAAAGGCACTTTGTTAAACCATTCTGAAAGGAAGATGCCATTTGAAGCGTTATCTGAAACTGTCAAGCTCTGCAGGAAATATTCTCTTAAAACTATCATCTGCGCTTCATCGCTTTCAGAATTGGCCAAAATCGCAAAATTACAGCCAGATCATCTTGCTTATGAGCCTCCGGAACTGATAGGCGGCAATATATCTGTGACCAATGCGCATCCGGAGGTCCTACTAAAGGCATCAAAGCTGCTAAAAAAAATCAGCCCTAAGACTATGTTGCTTTGCGGCGCAGGAGTACATTCTAAAGAAGATCTGCATAAGGCTTTGGAATTAGGCGCAAAAGGAGTTCTGATAGCTCATGCAGTAGTGAAAGCTAAAAATCCGGAAAGATTCTTAAAAAAGATGTTATCGTGATTTATTCAAATTGTATTTTTTAAACTATGTTTTTTAAAACTATATTTTCTACATTAAATAGCTTTATGTACAGCGGTGTCATGCAAATTGGATATGCAATCAGTATTACTATACCTGCCTGAACAGATAAATACAGATGAGCTGCACAGGGATCTGGAAAAGATAATCATAACCGGGCAAAAAGGAAGGTTTATCAGAAGTTATGCATTTGCATCATCTTATGCAGTGACGCAAGAAAGGATATATGAGCTGCCAGGACAAGGCACGATAATAACGGTCACCAATGACTTCAATGCTTTTCGCAGAGAAGCCCAGCATGTTCCTGGAGGCATATTATGCTATTCCGCAGAAGTGCTTTTCAGCGGGTTCAATGAATATTCTCTGGAATTTGAAAGATTGAAAGATCAATTCTCCTGGCTTAATCAAAAATATCCAAGATAAAGCTTAGTAGAAAATCTCACTTCGTTCGGAATTAGTGGCTTCAAAGCCTTGCTTATTTTAGCTGAAAGCTGACATTTCCCGGATGGAGCGACCCCTTTGTCAGCCTAATGTAATAAAAAATTGGCTTTGACCTCATGCCACTAATCTACATTTTCTACTAAGCCCCAAAATAAAGAATTATATAAGGATATTAAACTACCGTAACGATGAAAGTCTGCGGATTTCCATAGGTAGTCTTATCGCTTCTGGACACCGTAGCAACGAAGATGTATCTACCTTTTATCGCTTCTTTAGGCACCTGCACCAATAATGCTTCCTTGCGGTTGCCATTGCTTTCCAAAGGGAGAGCGCCGGAATCATAGAACACCCAGCCGGCTGCTTCAGCAGTATCTACCTGAGCAGTTATATCGTTCTCTGCGCTGTCAGCGACCTTTTCAAGGCGCACAGTGATGTAAAAATTTTCAGTAATATCTAATGTATTAAGTATGCCTAATCCAAAAACGTGGTTTTCTCCCCTATAGAGAGTAGCCGTATGCAGCGGCAAGGCCACTTTTTGGCCCTGATTGACTAATAAGCGTTCCAGCTCTTCCTGGGTTTTTTGGTCCAGGTCGCTTTTGATCTCTTCTGCGCCTGATATGAACTGGTATATCAGGGTTATGCCGCTGGCAAGGATCACTAAAGAGATTATAATTATGACTAACGTCTCTACGGAAAGGCCTATCGCTCCATTCTTTTCCATCATATAGTTACAAGTAAAATAGTATTTATAAATTTCTTTCACCATTTTTAAGTTAATGTCATTAGACAAAAAGGTTTTGGCCGCATTTATCGCTTTAGGGGGATGCAGGCCTGATGGGCTGAGCATAGAATTAGGCGGAGTCTCCGTAAAAGAAGATTATACAGATTCCGATGGGAAAGTTTTTTTTACTGACAGCCAGACCGGTGAAGAAGCAGAAGTATATGTAGATGCCTTCGGCAATCCTTTAGCCGATACCGGAGTTTTATTTTTTGATAATATGTTATCCGAAGGTTTTTTGATGGAACATCCCGGATATGAACCGCAATTGCAGATCGCCTTGCATAACAGCGGCCACCAATATTCTCTTACGCCAGCAGTTCTTCAGTTTCTGCATACCTCTGATGAAAAAGAACAGTCTGCCGTAGGGGCTTCACGTTTTATGGGTTGGGCTGAGGCTAACTGGCAGCACACAGGATGCCTTGATCAGGAAAATATGCTCACTCTTATGAAACCTGGAGCTTACCTTATGAAAAAGTTAGATATAATTACCACTTTAGGGTTCTCTGAAAAAAGTTTTGATAAAGGGGTCGCTTATATTGAGAATAATCTGCCAAAATCTGCAACTGCAGATATGTATGTGTTTATCCCTTCGCAATATGGATTTAGAGCTACAACTACTATCACCGCTTTAGATGTGCATTTAAACGGCGGCTGTGAGTTCGGTTCTTCGAACAACAATAATAATAATAATAATAATTCAAACAACAATGGCGATTGCGCAGGATTTTTGTTCTGTGATCACTTTGCGGGTAATTCACTTAATACAGAAAATTGGCATGTGGTAAATGATTACGGCATAAGCGTTTCTGACGGCTGGCTTACCCTGCCTGATGCTTCGATAATTACGAGCGCAAAAGGTTACCTTACTGCCTGTCAGGACAGCCTTACTGAGTTCAAGGCAGATGTATCTGCAGGAAGCCTTTATTCAGGAAACGGCATATCTGTCTATGGGATAGGCAGTGAAACGATACTACAATGTGATGAAAAGCAGATGTCCTTCCCTTTCGCTCTAGATGGAAGCAGACGCATGGGCTTAAGGAAGAAGAATGATACTTTATACTTGCTTAAAGAAGGGACGATCATAGGTTCTATGCCTTGTTATGCTTCTCCTACAGAAGTACAGCTGGTTGCGGGCATCGGCGATATAGTCAAGATGGATTATGTCACGGCTAAATGCGAATGAATAAGATCAATTGCTTCTTAGCGCATATTCTAATATCGCTTTTGCGTGTATTGTAGTAGTATCATAAGTTTTTATACGGCTATTTTCTGGTTTGATCAATAAAGGGATCTCTGTACATCCTAGAATTATTCCTTGAGCTCCTGCCTGAGTTAGTTTTTCGATGATGCTTAGGTATTTTTTCAGAGAATCAGCGGTAGTTTTTCCAAAAACCAGTTCATCCCAAATTATGTGGTTTACCTGTTCTCTATCTTCCGATGCAGGAATCATTGTTTCTATGCCGTAACTATTGAAAGTCCTTTGGAAAAAGCCATACTCCATGGTTTGCTTTGTTCCTAAAAGGCCAACCTTAGTTAAACCGTCTCTCTGTATTTCCTTTGCTGTCGCATCCATTATGCTTAATACTTCTAAAGGAGATCCGTTTTTTATCTTATCATAAGCGTTATGTGGCGTATTAGTGGCTATTGCAGCAAACTCTGCTCCACTCTTTTGTAGATCATAAATCGCGGAGATTATGACTTCAGCCATCTCATCCCATCTATTGGCGCTGAACAGATCCACTACTTTCTGTAAATTTACGCTTCTAAGAGAAATTTCAGGAAAATTTAATCCACCTGCTTTTTTATTAAATTCAGAACAGATTAACTTATAATATTCTACTGTCGATGCCGGGCTTAACCCGCCAACAATACCTATATGCTTGGCTTTCACAAATGAATTAAGCAGCATCAATTTATAATCTTTATGAAAAGAAATCATTAAAAGAAAGAAATTAAAAATAATCTATTATAATCTACTTCACAATCTCGTATTCTTTGATGATTATTACCAAGAATATTATCAGTAATACTGCCCCGGCGATCATATGCCATAATCCAGCCAATACTGCTTCTGAACTCAAGGAAAGGTACATGCCCCAGCCCATAACCACAAACCCTAGCCATAGAAATTTGTCTAACACTAATTTCATTATCTCAAATTCCTGCTGTTCATTCAAACGCCTTTTTCCGTTATGTTTTGCCATGGCCATACCTCTTAGCTTACCCGTACAAAGAAGCTTCTAGTATCATATAAGTCGCATCCTGGAGCGCTGACTCCGCCTTCTTCACAAGAACCGGGAGCGGTGGAATCTTCTGATAAAACTTCTACCTTATAAAGATAATTTCCTGCTGCGCTGCTGCTGGCAGTTATAGTTAAAGGGATAACGTCGCCTGCAGTAGGAGCTAATCTTTTATCTACTAAACCGCTGTAAAAGAAAGTGATCTCATTCCCTGCCGTTTCACTGGCATCTTCAGTGCCGCCCGGCTGCTGTTTCTTGATGAAACTTACTTTTACACCAAATACTTTCTCTCCTAAACCGGTATTGACGATACCGATGTTTTCAATAACCTGATTTCCACGTTCTAACTCTACTTGAGAAGTAACTGATAATTTTTTTCCTGAAACACGCATATCTTCCAGGATCTGTTCTTTGATCTTAGACTGAACTTCTTTGGTAGTCTTGGTTATGTCTCCAAAGGTATTCTTTACAAAACCTAACCCTAATCCTAAAACTACAAAGGCTATGACAATAATAACAATAGCTTGAATTGAAATTTCTAGAGAAGCTTTTTTATTAAGTCTCATCAGCTACACCTCTTTTTAATACTCTTTTTTAATACTCCTTTTTCAATACTAATGTTGTAAACAAATCTTTGTGGTATTTAAAGTTATCGAAAGGCAGAATCCTGTTTTACTAAAAGATCTTCTGAAGAATTGATGATACGGTATCGCCGCCTAAAATTAGCACTAAGTAACCCAATAGAAAAGCCGGAGTGAAAGGTATCCCTTCTTTGATGGCAACTGAACTTATGTTCAGATCACGAAGTTTTTGGATATCTTCCTTGTATAAGGTTTTCTTTTTCATCAATTTGCGGCCATGCACTACCACATCCTCAGCCAGCCAGTCTCCTTCTAAAAGATGTTTAGTCTCTTTTTCTGAAACAAAACAGCAGGTCTGTACCGCAACTAAGAATAGCATAATATAATACAATAAGATGAGAAAGACTAAAATCAGCAGGAACGAATTTACCCAGATTCCGGCCCCGGTTAAAAATATCGATGTAAAACCGACCATTACATGTACTTTTTTACGTTTCTGCAATAATAACCTCAATTCTGGCACCAGGCATTTACGCTTTTGGAATGCGATCACTCCCAGCCAGACCATGCCGTAAACCGCTCCTACAGCTAATAGAGCCAAAAAAAACCATAATAAGGTAAAACTTGAAGATTTGAAAGGGAAGGTTATGCCTAACGCTGCGCCCATGCCCATCAATAGCTTGCTGTCTCCCCCGCCCCATTGATTGGTATAATAAAAAAGCAAAGCCAGAATATAGAATACTGCAAAGCCCAAGATGCCGCTGAGCAGATATTGCCAGCCTTCCTGAAATGAATATATAGCGCGGATGCCTAATGCGGCGAAGACAAAACCATAATTCAGCCAGTCCGGGACTTCTTTAGTCCTAAGATCGCTGTAAGAAGCTGCGCCTAACGCGGCTAAAGTTACTCCCATCAACAGCAATTCTGCGCTCATCCGCCTTTAGGAAATAGATGTGGTATATTAAGTTTAGTTTTTGCCAACGATAGGGTTATAGTATCCAAAAAATTTATATACGGATTTACTTTAACAAACTACTAAAAATAGGTGATACTTTATGACTCAAGGAGAATCTGAACTTCTGCCGCATCAAATAATCGCAGATTTAAAGTATGATGTAGAAGCATTAAAAAAGAAATTAACTCAGCCAGACAGCAAGGCCAATGAGCTTATCTTAGAGATAGAAAGCATGAAAGATGCAGTACATGAGCTAAATTTGGTTTTTGAAAAAGCATTGCAAGAGATGAAGGAAGAAGATCTTTCTAAAACCTTGCAGTCCATGCTTGAAAAGCTATCTGCAGTTATCAGCCAGAATGAGACTATAGCGAAAGGGATGATAGCCATCTCTGACCGATTAGATGACTTCATGAACAGACAGATGGGAGTTCCGCGAAACCAACCTGTTGCTGTACAGCATACCATGGGCGCTCCTATGATGACCGGAAGAGTCGCTCCGCGTCCGGACATGCCGCCTTCGATGCCGGGTCATTTTTCGACCTCATGTCGTTCGGCGAGCCGCAGGAACTGGATCAGTTCTGCGAACGCGCCGTCGAGTCGATGTTCGATCCCGCCGCCGCGAAGGATCCGATGAGCGGCTTTTCCAAGTACTGCG
>CAYHKV010000067.1:0-6157 GCA_964357125.1 uncultured Methanosarcinales archaeon
ATTCCCATCATAATAAACAGCTATATCTATATCAGAAAGGGGGGTTTGTTTTCCAGAAGCGTAGCTTCCGAAAAGAACAATAAACCTAACCTTCTTTTTGCCTAAAGCTACAATCTTTTGAGTGATCTTTCCTATATCCATGTTGCTTAAAACCACCTTAAATTATATAAACGTTTCTTACCAGTCCGTGTTCTTGCTTATCTGCGCTGAATTCTGAGATACGGTAGTCGATCCTTGTCCTGAACGTTCCCAATTAACTTCTCCTGCAGTAGACGGAACTACATCGAAACATACATTGTCGATGGTTCTTGAACCTGCGACCAATAATGCAGTTTCTCCTTCAGCGCCCAGATTAGTATTTATGGTTACAGGAGCCTGGTTCCAGACGATACAAGCCTGAGTATATAGCTGGGTAGAATATTTGACAATAGCATCGCGGTCAGACTGGCCATTCTGTAATTTGATCGGGGAAACTGTATTGCCTGCAAGATTATATATCGCGATATGATTTGGTTCAAGGAAGATATTGAATGAGACTGCCACACCATCTTCATCCAGCAATGGGGTAAACGCTTCATCCTGCGGAGCAGTGACCGCCCAGGTTACTTTATAGAAATAACCTCTCAATGGCTTATCGCTGTCGGGCTCTTCATCGCGGTCCTTATCTGCATAACAGAAACTTTCATCCACACAGACTTGATTTTTGTCGCAGATAAATTGCTCTTCAGCTTCTTCATCAGGATTCCTATGGCAGAGGATGGGTGAAGCTTCAGGTGAACGTTCCGCCTGTATAGAAGCTACGGCTTGGTAAGTTCCTGACACGGTCTTTATTATGGCTTTGCCGTTCAGATCAGGAGTCATGTCATACCAATTTTCACAGATCGCTGAAGGGATCACATTGCTTCCCAGCAGAGGAGCAAAAGCTTTATCCATGTCACTGCGCCAAGTCTTATAGAAATCTGCTTTGCCGAATAAAAGATTACTGATAGCGGGATATGACCTCATAGATTGTTCGATTGCGTAGATTGATTGGAGGACGTTCCTTGCGGTTCTTAGACTGCCGGTAGTCTGTTCTTCAGCATCCTTCAAGGCTTCCTGGACTTTCGGATCATCAATTTTTTTCAGATCTTCTTCATTTTTTTTACGGGCGTCTGCGGCTGCTTTTTCCTGGACGCCTTGCGCTGTTTCTAATTCTGCTTCAGCTGCATCTAATTCCTTCTGGGCTTCTGCTATATATTCTGGTGTGGCTTCTATACCAATTAAAGGATGCGTTGCGGCATATAATTTAGCTTCTGCCTGCGTAACTTTTTCCTGCGCCGCCGTGACTGCCGGAGTAAATGCTGAAACATCAACGATAGGCGCTTCTTTAAGTACAAATCTATCTCCTGCTTTCTCTACCTTGATCCTTCCGCCGTCAGAAGTTTCGATAGTGTATTCTTTGTTATACTGCCCGGTCTGTTGGTTTTTTTCAGCGAATACCTTGGTCTGATCTGATAAAACATAACCTCTTACATCCCCATTTATAGGATCATAAAGGTCTATCTTCTCTAAAGGGTCATCAGCATTGCCTTTTGATTCTTTTGCATCAGCGTAATCATAATCTAAGACAAATTGTTCATATACCGGCTTGTTATCTTTTCCTAAGCCCATAAACCTTGCTATAGTGCCGCCGGTAGGGACAAAACATCCTTCATCATTTTTACATCCTGATTCTCCGTCTTTATAATAATCTCCGGTCCGGTCCTGTATTTCACGGGTTTTAGTGTTTGTAATAGTCTGCTTCTCTTCTTCGTAATCAGTAACTGAAAGAACATCTCCATCTAGTTTTACAAGGCCGCCTAATTCATCTTCTTCTCCCGACGTTTTGATACCTTTTGTCAAAGCATCTATGACATTGACGTTTTTTTCAACGTTATATACTGTACTGCCGACCTTTATCTTACCAATTTCTGTCTGTGTGGCAAGCACCTGCCCGTTTTTAGCGACAAAATATTCGTTTGTCGGCACTCCCCCGCCTAATACCGGAATAGTCCTGAAACCTTTTGCCACACCATCTTGGCCTATTTCAACGACTACTGCTCCCTGTGTTCCGTACATGAATAATTTATTTCCATCTTTGTTTTTGTTTATGTTTATATTTCCGCCCAACGTACTTGCGAACTCTTGAAATCTTGGCCCTAAGATCGATTGCAATTGCTGTTCAGCAGCACGGTCTATTACCGGAGGAGCTGATTGGGCTGTAACTAATTTATTATGAACTCTAGCGCCATTCTCTTTACTCAACTCTTGAAGTAATCGTGTGTTTTGTTCTGCAGTGCCACCGCTATCTGCTTCTGGTCCCCCATATTCTTCCCCAGGAAAAGTGTTCTCAAATAACAATTCCCTTGCAGCCTTATTTTCAGGCGATTCGGTGTCTCCATAACCAGCATAGTCAAATACCTTGCCTACCCCGACATACTTGCCGGAGACATGTTCACAGGCTCCAGCAGCCCCTAATGCGCAACTTTTTGCATAAAAATCCTGAGATTTAGCCTCATCTTTGGCTACCCCGTCGCCGTTTAAAAATTTAATAGCAAGATTACGACATCCCCATGCAATATTATTATTACATGCTTTTTCAAAATAATTGGTAGATTCTGAATATTTTTTTTCTCGCGCTAAGTTTGCGCCAGCAGAGTTGCAGGCAGGATAATAATTCTGGTCACATAAAGCTATTAACCGTGGAAGATCATGAGCTTCTTTAGCAGTTTTATATTGTTCTTCTATCCCTGCTGCCTGCCCCACAATCGGCTCTCCAGTAGCGAAAAAAAAGTTCCATATCTTGCATCCAAGACCGCAGATGGGTGTAGGATTCTCTACGACAGTAGTATTGTTTTCCTGCGCCAGAGCTAAAGTTGAACTAAGTAAAATTAAGAGTACAAATAAACTCACCGCTTTTTTTGTCATTTTTTGATTAATTTCAATAATAGATTTATAATGCTCTCAAAGCTTTTATAGTTTTCCTGAAAATAGGCATATTCTATCGGCTCGGCATAATAATCCAGCCGGTTTCTTAGGTAATTCATCTGTTTGATTATATTTACCTCAGCTTCATAATTAAATTCTTTAGCGAAGAAAGTAAACAAGCATTGGTGATTTTTTGACCTTATGCCTTTTTTCAACATTAAAGCGATCAATAATTCTTTGATGACCTCATAATAATCATCAAAAATGAAACTTGCATTCTCCTCTGTCGTTTTTATTGATTTTACAAAATTTAACCTTCTTTTAGCCATCCCGACTAGAGAGTTAATTTTTTCAGGATCAACATCTACTGATCTGATGAATTCTTTTTTGCATTCTTCCCAAGACATTAGTTCGTTCATTTTATAGTGAAATACCCTTTTAGCTTAATCCCATTGACCACATTATTTAACAAGTGTTTTGGAAGAAGGGTTATTTTCGGCCTTGTAAAGAGCTGAATTTTATGCCCAAGCAGTTTTTCAAATGGCTGTAGATTTAACTCTTTTTCTTTAGCGCATTCTACAAACAAATCAATATCGCTTTCTTTAGCGGATTCGCCTTTTCTAAAGCTTCCAAAAAGTATTATAGCTGAAGCGGCCAATTGTTCTTCAAGATAGCCTATCAAGCCGCTTGCGCAGAATTTTTCAAGGAAATAATCTGTCTTTCGGATACGATTAAACCAAGTGTCCGCCCATCTATTTTCTTTTGAAAGGTACCCTTCTTTCCGCAGTGATTTCAAATGCCGCTGGATCGTTGAACGGCGGATGCCGGTTTCAGAAGCCAATCCCCTGACCGTCAAAGAAGCGACAGGATGCTCAAAAAAAAATTCAAGCATCAGATCTTTTTGTCCCACTATTTGGGACTGCTGTCCCGTTTTTGTAGACAAAAGTCCCTTTTTCTTAGACACAGCTTTTTTCATCGGCAACACTTCACCCTAAGATAAAGCGAAACTAGATCCAATTTTTTAGACATATGTCTATTCTTCATCATCTATAACACCGCATCGCAGTATTGCAATCCTCCATTTTTAACTTCTGCTATTATGGTTGTGACAAATCCGGCTATCTGCTCTAAAGTGCCGAATATATCCCAGATGTAATAAACATACTCGCATCCGGATACTAAACCTGGATCAGCAACACATTCTATACCGCAGACCAGGATACTTGCGGTATGGGCGATGGCAAACGGATCTGCTAAAGCAGCCCTTAAGGCATTGATAGCCTTATCAAAAAATTGTGAAAATGGAATCAGATACCATAGTTCTCCGGTCACATATTTACAGATCAATAAACTTTCTAACTGATTGCACATGTTTACGGTAGCAGTTCCTGCGCGCACTTCATTTTCAAGACAGGCTATCTTTCTGCATTTTATCTGCCTGAACTCATCCAGATTCTTGATTATTCCCGGGATACATAGTCCTGCAAAAGAGAGGAATAGATTATCTCTTATGCTTCTGCTGGGATTGATTTCATTAGCACCAATCACTTCTCCTGGCGCTTTCAGTATTTCTACGTTATATAATGAAAGCAAAGCCCTCTGATAATTACCATACCATCCCAAATTATCTTTAGCGCTAGGATTACAAGATAAAACCTGCACTATCTGATCGATTATCTCTGGAATTTTTCCAGCGGTATAAGAAGCAGAATTCATCCCGAAACAAGCGGCTACCCCGCCAGCTCTGGCTGGAGTTACATATGTTGGTTCCAAACCTTCTATTCCAGCTGCGATAACATCTATTATCTTTACTATCAGCTGATACACCTGCAGCAGATAATCTATCCATTTCATGATCTCTGCAAGGACACCGATAACTTTCCATGCGCCTTCTACATCATCTCTGGCATCCTGGATAGTCTGTTCAAGATTCTCATCCTGCGCGCCTAATGCTGAAAAGCCGAAAGGAACCGATACAGTAACCTGCTGTATCTCTGCTGCTTTCAATGAGTTCTTGCCGACCTGCGAATAGATGCGCAGGTTGCAGACATAATCTTCATAATGTTTGGTGAATGATTCTTCATTCTGCTGCCCGATCTTGAATAAGCTTCTGCCGTCGAATGGTTCAAACTCTATAATTACATTAGGGGTGGGAGCATACGCGCCGGTAGGAGTTATCCCCCCATACAATAATGCCCTGCTGATTATCGGAGAAGTTCCTGATGCAGGAGCAGCCGCCTGGACATCTGCGGTAGACTGCGCCTGTTCAACAGTAGCAGCTGCAGCATCAACTTCGCTTTCCGACAAGCAGTTTATCAATTCTATATTCAATGCCTGCACATCATCGATGCTTGATTCTAATGAAATCTTGAATGGAAGGCGAGTATAAGTCAAAGGAGTAGTGTCAAGATCTATGAAAGGATCTGCGCCGCCAAGAGGTGTGACTTTTCTGACTTCCCAATAATCTGGGTTCTCTTCGGTAGATAATCCTAATATCTCAATGCTGAAAGAAGCCAGCTCATCTTCAACTGTGAAATCATTGACATTTTTTGGAACCTTATCATCTTCAGGCCATTGCAAGGCATCATTTCCGGCAGTGTCCTGCACTTTTATATCCACACCGACATCAGAGTCTGGACCGCTTTTGATGGATTTGGTCTGTAATTCGCACTGCCAATATCCTCCTTCTTTTTCACAATCTTCCTGTGTGAATACTTGCCATCCATCCTCATCGATGAACTCATTTGCAGGATAATCACTTTCTGCGTCTAAAACCAGATCCTGCTCATTGACAAAGATGCGCAGGCCGCTCATCTCAGAGATCTTAAGTACTATTTTCATCACATCATTACTTTGGAAATGATTTTTGTCCCCTGCTTCTGAAACTCCATAAAGCTCCATCTCGTGTATTTTAGGACCGGTGTTATCTACAAAGAACTGAACTTCAGGGGCTTCACCTTCATTGCCTACATTATCCTGGAATCTTGATAAGCCTAAAGTTATGACACCTTCGCTGAGATCTTCATCTATATCCCAATAGCATTGGAACAATCCATCTTTTTCTTCACAATCAGTAGGAGCTTCACTATTGCTTAATCCAAATGCGCCAAAATTTGCCTTGATGCCTTCAGCATCCATGCCCGCGCCTAATTCATCTACCTGTAAGATGATCCTATTTTCACCGCTCTTCAGATAACTTCTGTCTTCAAAC
>CAYHKV010000068.1:0-6103 GCA_964357125.1 uncultured Methanosarcinales archaeon
ATATGTACTACTTAAGATTGCGTCACATGGTCGCAAACAAGATGCAGGCGCGTGCTAGAGGGCCTATACAGCTTCTAACCAGACAGCCTACTGAAGGTAAAGCCAAAGAAGGAGGCCTGAGGTTAGGAGAGATGGAGAAGGATACATTCATAGCGCACGGCGCAAGCCTATTGCTGAAAGAAAGATTTGATTCAGATAAGATAGTCGTCCCCGTATGTGAAAAATCCGGACTGCTTGGATTTTACGACGCCAGAAAAGGCGGAAGAGCCATGTCCCCATTATACGGAGAAAACGCAGATATGTCTAACGTAGAGATAAGTTACGCATTCAAACTGCTATTAGATGAAATAAGAACCTTGGGTATCTACCCTAAATTGCACTTAAAAAGCAAATACTAAGCGAGGATAAAAATGAGCCACGAAGTCCACAAAAAAATTGAAAGCATTTCATTTGGAGTCATTTCACCGAAGATGATGGTAGAGGCAGCTTCTGCAAAGATAGTGACCCCTGAATTATACGATCGGGAAGGTTATCCTGTCGACGGCGGATTGATGGACCTGCGCCTTGGAGTTATCGACCCCGGATTGGTATGTAAGACTGACGGATTAAAACTCAAAGAGAGTTTAGGGCATTTCGGTTATATCGAATTGGCTCGCCCGGTAGTGCACATAAAATATGTACGCCAGATACTTGATCTATTACGTTCAACCTGTAAATCATGCGCAAGAGTCCTTATCCCTGAAGAGAAAGTAAAAAAATACGTCGCTTTGTTGAATAAGACCGGCGAAGAAGATGAAGGGTTAGAGACCAGAAGAAGAAAAGTAAAAGAGATCGTCGCCAAATTCAAAGCGAAAGATAAATGCCCTCATTGTAATGCTAAACAGGATAAAGTTAAGATTGAAAAACCTTATAATTTCTATGAAGGAGAGACCCGCCTTAGCCCTATTGAAGTTCGGGCCCGTCTAGAAAAACTTTCAGATGAAGATCTGCTTATATTCGGATATAATACCCAGGGATTCAGGCCGGAATGGATGATCTTGACCGTCTTGCAGATCCCTCCAGTAACTATGCGTCCTAGCATCACTCTTGAATCAGGAGAAAGAAGCGAAGACGACCTTACTCACAAATTAGGAGACATCGTAAGGATCAATCAGCGCCTTTTCGAAAACATCAACGCAGGAGCTCCTGAAGTCATCATCGAAGACCTTTGGGACTTATTGCAATACCACGTGACTACCTTCTTTGACAATGAAGTAGCGCAGCTTCCTCCGGCAAGACATCGCGGAGGGCAGCCATTGAAGACCTTATCTGAAAGGATCAAGAGCAAAGAAGGGCGTATCAGGCACAACTTAGCAGGTAAAAGAACTGATTTCTCTGCAAGAACTGTAATCAGCCCTGATCCTATGATCTCATTGAACGAAGTAGGAGTTCCTTTGAGCATCGCTATGCAGCTTACCATTCCTGAAAAAATAACTGAATGGAACAAGGAATATTTAAAAAAATTAGTCGAGAATGGACCTAAAAAATATCCTGGGGCTAATTATGTTATCAAGCCAAATGGAAGAAGAAAAACTATCACTGACGAGACTAAACAGGAGATCTTGGAAGAATTAAGTGAAGAATTCATTGTTGAACGTCATCTGATCGGCGGCGACATCGCGCTTTTCAACCGTCAGCCTTCATTGCACAGGATGAGCATGATGTGCCATCTGGTAAAAGTTCTTCCCGGAAATACTTTCCGCCTGAATCCTGCTGTATGTAATCCTTACAACGCTGACTTTGACGGAGACGAGATGAACCTGCATATCCCTCAAAACGAAGAAGCCCGCGCAGAAGCAAGGATCTTGATGTTGGTAGAGACTCAGATCATCAGCCCAAGATACGGACTAAGCGTAGTAGGATGCATCCATGATGCGATCACCGGAAATTATTTACTTACAAAGGAATTAGTGCTGACTAAAAACGAAGCGATTGATTTACTATACAGCTGCGGAGTGGAAGACTTTTCCTCAATATCTGACAAAGATAAAGTTGATGGAAAAGAAGTGTTCTCTACTTTGCTTCCAAAAGATTTCAATTTTATCGGCGAAGATAAAAGCGGAAACCAGGTCAAGATCATAAATGGGCATCTAAAGACCGGTTCCATGGATAAAGCTAACCTCGGACAGGAAAGCGGATTGATGTTAAGAAATATCTACGAAAAATATGGTTCTTCTTACACTGCCGGCCTGCTTGGAAAAATATCTAAATTAGGTATCGCGGTGTTGACCAGAAGAGGATTCACCATAGGGATCGGCGACTTAGATCTATTAGAAGAGACTAAACTGGAAGTAAGCAATGCTATCAAGAAAGCTGAAGAAGAAGCATTGAAGCTCATCGATGAATTTTACGCAGGAAAATTACAGGCCCTGCCAGGAAGGACTGTCTCAGAGACATTAGAGCTTCGTATCTTGGAAGTGCTTAACAAAGCAAGGAACAAGAGCGGAGACATCGCAGTAAGACAGGCTAAAGACAGCTCTGCTATAACTATGGCAAAATGCGGTTCAAGAGGAAACCCGCTGAACATCGCTCAGATGACCGCTATCGTAGGTCAGCAGGCATTGCGGGGAAAAAGGATCGAATCTGGATTCAAAGGAAGAACCCTATCTTATTTCAAAAGAAACGATCTCAGCCCGAAAGCAAGAGGATTCATCAAAAATAATTTCAAGACTGGATTGACTCCCGGAGAATTCTTTTTCGGAGCCATGACCGGAAGAGACGCGCTGATGGATACTGCTCTTCGTACGCCTAAATCAGGTTATCTTTACAGAAGATTATCTAACGCCATGCAAGACTTAAAAGTAGTGTATGACGGCTCAGTGCGCGACGCCAGCGGAAAGATCGTGCAGTTCTCCTACGGAGAAGACGGCTTAGACGTATCAAAAACCATGAACGGAGAAGTTGATGTAAAAGGGATAATTCAACGCGCCGTCAACGAGGAAAAGTAAAATGAAATCAGAACACGACAAGATCATTGACGAATACGCTGACAGGTTGCCGCTATCAGTACTTCACAGCATTAGAGATAATTTACCGGATAAATATCCTAAAAGTGATGTAGTAAAAGTTATTGAAGAGATCCTTACCAGCCATCACAACGCAAAAATAAATCCGGGAGAATGCGTAGGTCTGGTCAGCGCCCAGAGCATCGGCGAACCGGGTACGCAGATGACACTTAACACCTTCCACTTCGCAGGAGTTTCAGAGATGAACGTAACCACCGGTCTGCCAAGGATCATCGAGATATTTGATGCCAGAAAAGATATCAAGACCCCCATGATGGAGATCTTCTTGAAAGCGCCATACAATCATAACATCGACATGCTAAAAAAATTCGCCATTAAGATCAAACAGACCTCTTTTGGAGAATTCGCATCTGAATATTCATTGAATATCTTTGAACAGGTGCTAAAAGTTAAATTGAATATGCCCATGCTGGAAGATTACGGGCTTACCGCCAAAGATTTAGCCAAAACTGTAAAAGCTAAAGTCAAAGGATTTGAGGTAGGCAGTTCTGACAGCGAGATCGTGCTTTCCAAAGGCAAAAAGCCTGAAGAATTGAAAGAGCTATACAACTTAAAAGAAAAGATCAAAGAGATAAAGATTGCAGGGATCAAAGGGATCAAGCAGGTATTGCCGGTCAAGCGGGGAGAAGAATATATAATCCTTACTTCCGGAATAAACCTAAAAGATATATTTTCCATGTCCGAAGTAGATACTTCCCGTACTACCTGCAACGATATCTGTGAGATATTTGAGACTTTGGGCATAGAAGCCGCAAGAGAAGCTATCATCAATGAAGTCCAGAAGGTAATTGAATCTCAGGGATTGAACATTGATGCAAGACATATCATGCTTGTAGCAGATATCATGTGCGCTACCGGAGAAGTTAAAGGGGTTACTAGATATGGTGTAGTCAAAGAGAAAGCCAGCGTTTTGGCAAGAGCATCATTCGAGACACCTATCAAGCATCTGATCAACGCTGCTTTAGAAGGAGAAGTTGATAGATTGACTTCAGTCGTAGAGAACGTCATGATAAACCAGCCGGTTCCTCTAGGAACTGGATTGCCTGGATTAGTTACAAAGATAAAATAAAAGGTGTAATGATTTAAATGGCTAACGAAAACTTAGAGACGGAAATGAAAAACCTGAAAACAAAGATTCAGGACAATAAAGTTATCATCGGAAAAGAAAAAGTGCTTAAACAGCTTAAAGCTAAAGCATTGAATAAAATATACCTGGCCAGCAACTGCCCTAAAGAATTAAGGTCCGATATTGCCCATTACGCAAAATTAGTCGGTACAGCGGTTGTTGAACTGGATCTGAACAACGAAGAATTAGGATTGTTCTGCAGGAAAAACTTTTTCATTGCAGTGCTGGCTACGACGGAATAAATTGGCACGCCTAATCCTTGACCAAGAGTCCATCGGCTTATCTTTCCTTATGGAAAGGATAACTAAAGTCAAAATAAAAGATTGCTTTAAAGATGATGAAGGCAACCTTTACTTTGTTGTCGACCAAAATGATATCGGCAAGGCCATCGGTAAAGGCGGCATGAACATCCATAGGGCTGAACAAGAAATAAAAAGAAAAATAAAGATTATCGGGTATTCCGACAGCGTAATTGATTTTGTCAGGAACATCATACATCCTTTGAGGGTGCAGGAAATAATCGAAGAAGGAAACCAGCTTATCATCAAAGAGACTAATAAAAAAGCAAAAAGTTTATTAATGGGTAGGAACGGGAAGAACCTAAAGCTTATAAACCGGGCTGTAAAGCGGTTTTTCAATCACGAAATAAAGGTCATATAACATGGGGAAAAAAGCAAACGGAATGGCTGCTGCGACAAAGTTGCAGAAGCGAAGAAGAACATTCAAGCTAGTCAACAAAACAATCAGGAAGAAAAGATACGACCCATTGAAAGGGTCTTCACAAGCTAAAGCTATCGTTTTAGAGAAAATACAGGTTGAAGCTAAACAGCCTAACTCAGCTATGAGAAAATGCGCCAGAGTGCAGCTGGTAAAAAATGGAAAGCAGATCACCGCATTCATGCCCGGAGACGGAGCACAGAAGCTTATCAACGAGCACGACGAAGTCATAATCGAATGTATCGGCGGAAAGATGGGCCGCTCTAAAGGTGACTTGCCTTGTATAAGATGGCAGGTAATAAAAGTTAACGATCAAAGCCTAGACGCATTGCTTAGAGGCAAATTAGAGAAAGCAAGAAGGTAAAACTAAGATGAGTTCAATAAAACTATTTAACAGATGGACTACGGAAGGAGTTTCAGTATCTGACAAAGGATTAGGCAATTACATCACTATAGATGCCAAGATTGTCCCTAAGACCGGCGCAAGATATGCTGGAAACAGGTTCCATAAGTCTAATGTTTTCATCGTAGAGCGCCTTGCTGCTAAGCTGATGAACACCGGGCACAAAGGTAAGAAACACTTTATGAGTTCCGGCCATAACACCGGCAAGAAGATTAAATCATTGACCATGATCCAGAGCGCATTATCAAAAGCAGAAGCTAAGCTTAAGCAGAATCCTTTGGCTATCTTGGTAAAAGCTATCGAAAATGCAGCTCCGCGTGAAGAAGTCATCGCTATCGAATACGGAGGAGCAAGATATCCTAAAGCAGTCGACATCGCTCCTCAAAGACGTGTAGACTTGGCATTACGCAACATGACTCAAGGTGCATATCAGAAAACATTCAACAAGAAGATGAAGATCGATGATGCTCTTGCAGAAGAGATAGTCAGCGCAGCTCAATGCAGCGGCAGAAGCAATGCCATCGCCAAGAAACGAGACTTGGAAAGGCAGGCAGCATCAAGCAAGTAAGGATTTTGATAATTTATTCTTTTTCAATCATTCATTTTTGACTATATAATTCAACTATCTGATATATTTTAGAGATTTACTGCGCTATAGTCTGATTCTGATTGATCAAAGGTATCGGCTGGCCATCATAAGAATGCCTTTGCGCTACACAGGGAACGTTATCTGTGATGTAAACCTTATAGATATTCAATCCCCATTTGTTAGTAGTTTCTTCCAAACCTTCT
>CAYHKV010000069.1:0-6035 GCA_964357125.1 uncultured Methanosarcinales archaeon
TAAAAGATCAAGCGCAGTGCTCATCTACATGATGGACGTTTCCGGTTCTGTATCCGGCGATGACAAAAGAAGATTTAGGATAACTAACAATTGGCTGCAGCGCATCGTCGGAAAAGGATATCATAATCTGGAAGAACGTTTCATAGTGCATACCGAACTTGCGCATGAAGTTAAAGGTGAAGAATTTTACGGCACCAAATTATCCGGGGGGACGGTGATATCGTCTGCGTTCGATCTGGCTCAAAAAATAATTTCAGAGGACTACGACCATAAGGAATGGAACGTCTACCTATTTTATTATTCTGATGGAGATAACTACAAGCATGACAATGATAAGTCCTTTGCTATCCTGGGAAACTCATTATTATCAGATATCAACTTATTCGGCTATGCGCAATGCGGTGAAGGAAGTGAAAGATTCATGGAACGCATGAATTTTAAATTCAATCTTGGCAGTTCCAGAGGCAGTGATATCCCCAGAAGAAAGATACGCAGTTCCCTGCTGCTTGATGACGAAGATATACTGCCGACATTAAAAGTATTCCTCAACAAAGATAATATCCCCTTCTATTCTACATGAGATAGATATATGGAAACTAAAAATATCATTTTTACCATGATAGTACTCGCTTTCCTGTTAGTTTTAGGCTGCGCTGAAAATTTATATGCAGAACAAAAAACCCCTGATTCAGATGTGCCTGTACCGGATAATAGATCTACAGCAGAAAAAGAAATCCTTCCTTTAGCTCCAGATAATGATACTATAAATTATTGCCATGATTACTGCTCTTTAGTCCACGGAGGAGAGAATGACAAGGTTGAATACAACCAGAGCAATGGCCTGTTCTTCTGCAGCTGCTCTGATTTTCAGGGTTATCTGGCCGCAAAGACCGAGATGACCGGCCGCGACCTAGAGCTTTACAGCAAGAAAAAAGTATGGTGGCCTGAACTGCCGGTAACTTATAAGATAATGAATCCTGATGAATGTGGAAGCTATGAGGCCAATAAGATAAGGAAAGCTTTTGCAAGGATAGAAGAAGAAAGTGATAAAGCCGTGATCTTCAGAGAAACCGAAAATTCTTCTGCTGATATAGAGCTGACCTGCGCTTACATAAAAGATTGCTACAAAAAGAAGATAGACATAAGGAGAGAAGAGGGAGTGATCTATAAATATGAATCCATCTGCAGCCATGCCGCAGGATTTGCAGAGATAACCGAGACTGAAGGGTTCAAATTAAAGAAAGCTGAAATCACTATAGTAGGCCTGGATGGATTTGCAGAGACCACCGGGATGGGCATGTCGGGGTTCTATATCGGCGGCTGCGGGCATCCTACTGTAGAGATGCACGAGATATTGCATACCTTCGGCTTTGGACACAGCGATGATCCAGATAGTATAATGTATTATTCTACCGAGCTAGTTCCATATACTATCCAGAAAGAAGGGGCTTGTATAGGCAGCGATATCCCTCTCGGCAGAGACATAGTTGAAGAGCTTAAATTTGTATATAGAAAGAGATAAGATTAATCATGAGAATTATAAAAAGTGCCCCGGCCGGGATTTGAACCCGGGTCACCGCCTCGAAAGGGCAGTATGATAGTCCGGATAGTGCTAATAAACCATAAGATGATTCATCATCTACACCACCGGGGCATAACTTTATTGGGCTAAACTGGTATGCTTTAAAAAGATTTCTAACAGGATGTTAATATATCAGTAAAAACCTTTATAAAAGAAATTCTAAATTAAGGTGCTTATGAAAGACAAAGTGATTCTCGGGCTGACAGAAAATATCACTATCTGCGGCAACGACGGAAAGGAAATAATGGTTTTAGCCAGGATAGATACCGGCGCTACCTCCTCATCTATAGACTATGCTCTCGCCGGCGAGCTCCAGTTGGGCCCGGTATTGCGCTCAAAAGTAGTAAAATCTGCCGCAGGGATCAAAAAAAGGCCGACCATCAAAGTTAAGGTCATTTTGAAAAATACCACCATAGAAGAAGAGTTCACCCTTGCCGACAGAAGCCATATGACCTATAAGATATTGATAGGGCAGAACGTTTTGCGCAAAGGGCAATTTCTGATAGACCCTCTTAAAAAAATAGGCGGATTATAAATATGAAAGCAGCATTGATCTCACTGGGAAGCAAAAGTTCAACCATGACTCTAGAAGCCATGAAAAAATATTTTGAGAGAGTTGACGATCTGAATCTCAAGAAGATAGAGATCCGTCTTGGAAGAGAGAACGGCATATTTTATGAAGAAAAATTACTTGAGAGCTATGACTGCGTCTATGCAAAAGGATCATACAGATACGCTAATCTGCTTTGTTCTATAGCTTCCATGCTGGAAGGAAAAGTAATTTACATGCCCCTGCCTGCAAGCACTTTTACTACCGTGCATAATAAGCTGCTTACACATCTGATACTTCAGCAGCATAACATTCCCATGCCCAGGACTTATCTTTCATCTACTACAGAAGCCGCTAAAGAATTACTAAAAAAAGTAAATTATCCAATCGTCATGAAATTTCCGGAAGGGACGCAGGGCAAGGGAGTCATGTTCGCTGATTCTATAAGTTCAGCTTCTTCGCTGCTTGATGCGTTAGGCGTGCTTAATCAGCCGTTCATAATCCAGGAATACATCGAGACCGGCGGAACAGACATACGTGCATTGGTCATCGGAGAAAAAGTAGTAGCAGCCATGAGAAGAAAAGCTCAGACTGAGGAAAAAAGAGCTAACATACATGCCGGCGGAAAAGGAGAACCGATACAGCTGAGCAGGGAAGTCTCAAATCTTGCCGTGGCTACTGCAAAAGCCCTCAAGGCAGACATCTGCGGAGTAGATATCCTGGAAGGGCCTACCGGTTCTTTAGTTATAGAAGCGAATATATCTCCCGGATTGCAAGGGTTAGGAGAAGCCACCGGTGTTGATCTGCCGGATCTTATCGCCAAATTTTTGCACCGTAAGACTGAAGAGAATTTAGCAGCTGAAAATAAAATAACTTCTGAAAGAGTGATGAAAGAACTTAAAGTAGACGGAGCTACCGGAGAGACATCACAGGAGATTATCACCCATCTGCAGTTCCGCGGAGAACGTATCCTTTTGCCAGAATGGGCAGTGAGGATAAGCAGATTCCAGGAATTAAAAGAATATTGTGTCAAGGCAAAGAAAGGAAAACTTGAGATTGAAGAGATGAAATAGGCTTTTTATTTTTAATATTTATTTTAGATGGTCTTTTTCTTCCGGATAGATTTACTGACCTGATTAACACGGATTGATTTTCTTTTTGGCTTGAACCAGATCAGATAGACGATCGGTAAAAGTCCGACAGAATTTATCACCAGCATAGCTATAAACCACCATTTTTGTTTATATTGTGCTGAATGCCATAGGCCGAACCCGGTCCATAACAAAGACCAGATCGAAAATGTGATTATCATGAAAAAGAAATACGCCGGATTTTGATAAAAACCATACATGCCGTCTAAATACATAAGCAATCTAATCAAAGATAAGTATTTAAGCTTTTTGCAACTGCAAAATCATGCTTTCTTCATCGCTACTTTTCTTACCGCTCCGGCAACCGCATCAGCTACTCCTGGATCGAAAGGATCGGGGATTATTTTATCCTTAGATGGTTTTTTTACAAGATCTGCCAATGCATGCGCAGCAGCCATCTTCATCTCATCAGTTATCTGCGCTGCCTTAACATCCAATGCGCCCCTGAATATTCCGGGAAAAGCTAGTACATTATTGACTTGATTAGGAAAATCGCTTCTTCCGGTAGCGACGATCGCTGCGCCGCCGGCGTATGCTTCATCAGGCATGATCTCCGGTGTAGGATTAGCCATGGCAAAAATTATAGCATCTTTATTCATGCTTCTTACCATCTCTGGATTTACCAAAGCTGCTTTTGAGACCCCTATGAAAACATCTGCCCCTCTCAAAGCTTGGGCAAGGCCGCCTTCGACGGTGATATTATAATAGTCAGCCAATTCTTTTTTATATCTGTTCAGATCTTTTCTTTTTCTGGAAACTATCCCTTGAGAATCCACAAGTATTATTTTCTTTACACTGGCATCTTTCAGTATTTTAGATATGGCTATCCCTGCTGCGCCTGCGCCATTTATAACTACAATAATTTCAGCCATCTTTTTAGATACTATCTTGAGCGCATTGATAAGGCCGGCCATAACTACTATCGCCGTCCCATGCTGGTCATCGTGAAATACTGGGATATTAAGTTCTTTTTTTAATCGTTCTTCTATCTCAAAGCATCTGGGCGCAGATATATCTTCTAGATTTATGCCTCCGAATGCAGGCGCGATATTTTTTACCAGTTCGATTATCTTTTCAGGGTCTTTGGTGTCAAGACATATTGGCACCGCATCTACATTGCCGAATTGCTTGAAAAGGATGGCTTTTCCCTCCATCACCGGAAGCGCTCCGAAAGGACCTATGTCTCCTAAGCCAAGAACTGCTGTTCCGTCCGAAACGACTGCGACCGTATTGCATTTAGAGGTCAATTCATAAGCCAGTTTCGGATCTTTAGCTACTGCTAATGAAACTTTAGCCACGCCAGGAGTGTATGCTACTGAGAGATCTTCTCTGTTCTTTAGTGGGACTTTTGAACAGACTGCAAATTTGCCTTTATGTTTTCTGTGAAATTCTATCGGGTCTTCCATAAAAAAATGAAATTTAGTCAGAATAAAAAGCTTTCGCAACTATAAACATCAAAAGACAAAAAAGATCTCCAAAAAATAAACTAAAAAATAGAAAAAAACATTAAGATTACTTTTTCTTCTTATCAGGCATACAGCAGTGCCCGCATGCCGGCATCAATAATTTTAAAGCTCCGACAAGTACTAACAAGCCTCCTAAAACAAGCCTCCAATCCAACGTTGGCAGCAATAACGCCCATACAAGCACCAAAGCGCCAAGCACTACTTTCTGGACACCATGACATCTTAAACACATTCCATCCTTACATCCGCAATCCATATTATTCACCTCTAGTTATGATAAATGTAATCATTTCTTTTTCACTTTTTCAAATTTCTGGATCTTACTTAGATCATCTATGATATCAGAAGCTATGAAAACATAACCTTTCTTTTTCTTGAGCAGCTGGTCGCCGACAAAACCATTAACGTATGATGCGGCTAAGGCGCTTTTAAACAAGTCTCTTGATTTGGCCAGGAAACCTACAGCTAAACCTGCCAGGATGTCTCCCGTCCCTCCTTTGGTCATACCTTGGTTTCCGGTGCGGTTGAATGCTATCTTATTTGCAGAGATGATCAGGTCCGTAGGCCCTTTTACCAAAAGCACGTTATCATTCTGTAAAAAATAACGCAGATTTCCCTGAAGGATTTCAGCTTTCTCTTTTGCATTGGCTTCCCGCAGCTTCGGCAGCAGAAATTCCTTGTTGCTGTGTACTAACATCATTTCCAGTTCCGTCTCATCAGGTGTGATTATGCTGTTGTTGAATTCTTTGAATGAAAGTGACTTCAATGCGTCTGCATCTACTACTTTTAGTTTCTGAGATTTGTGCACAAAATGCTGGCAAAATTTATCAGCCTTCCTGGTCACTCCATTTCCAATAAGCACAGCATCAAACTTATCTGCATATTTTATCATCTCTTTGGCATTTTTGATATTGAAAGAAGTTCCCTTTACCTTGTAGGTATTAACATCCGGAGTATATTGGTGGACTGCCCAGGCCACTTTTTCAGGAGCTGCTATCGTAACTGTATCACAGCCTGCGCGTAAAGAAGCCAGACCGGCTAAAATGACCGAACCCACATATTCTTCTGAGCCTCCTATTATTAGAACGTGCCCGTTCTCCCCTTTTCTGGAAGTTTTCTTACGTTCCATCAATTTTTTTATTTGATTCAGATTCATATGTTAAAAACATTAAACTACTTATTTTTCGCTTTAAATACATTTGTAGTAATTCTCGGGTAGAGAAAAAGCTTATTTATAAGCTGAGATTTCTTCTGGTCTATTGACCAGAAGGGTTTTTAACACGCTC
>CAYHKV010000070.1:0-6009 GCA_964357125.1 uncultured Methanosarcinales archaeon
ACATAACCTAGAAGAAAAAGCGAAGGAACCCACAGGAGAAACATGCCATTCCGGCATAAAGCCCGATTCTTCTTTCGCAGACATAAAGCAGTTCCAATGAATCCTCCAAGAACAGTAACTATTTCCCACTTAAACAATTGCGTAAATATGTCTTTAGTAACATGCAGCACCCGTGAGAATTCCCAGGGTTTAGACTGCATCCCGCCGTGTACGGTTTTTCCGATACCCAACATATTAGAAAAATAGTAATCTGTTATCCCTTCCTTAGAATAATTATAAGTGAGATAATTATAAGCAAATATGGGGATCAATACTCCCAGAAAAATTATGGCTCCTATAAACAGTTTCTTTAAGGAGGATTTGACAAAAACTTCCCCCCCTCTCTTGGAAAACCAATAAGTCAACGCAAAAGCTGGCGCAAATAAAATCGTGATGTTTTTTATCATGACTGCTAATCCAAAACTAATCGCTGAGAGATACAACATTTTTGATGAATCTACTTTAAGCCAGCGCATAAATAGAAGAACACTTAACAACATGAAAAAGAATGCCGCCATATCCATCTCGCCATTATGCCTAAGCGCGTATCCTGACAATGCGAATAGGAAAGCGGATAATAATCCTGCCTTTTTCTCATTGAATATCTCTAATGACAAAAGATATACCAAAAAAACTGAAAGGGCGCCAAAAAGGATTGAGGGTATCCTTGCGGTTAATTGGTTTAATCCGCCGAATAATTTGTAACCGACATCAGCTAAATAAAAATAAAGAGGCGACTGTTCGACAGTTCCCAATCTTCCTGCAGAGATTATGTTAAGCGGTATGATTGAATAGACCATCTCATCTGTGTCTACATCCACCTGCAAAGCGGCAAAAACCCGTAATAACAATGCCAATAAGAAAATCAAAAATAGATAACCGGCCGTTTTAGAAATTTTTACCAAAGCAAATCACTATTGCTGTTTATTCAGGAGAGTCTTATTTAAATTTATCGCTCTTGTGGGCTTTGTCCGAAAAACCGCCCGTCTGGCCAAGAAGTTGCCAAGCCCAGCGATACTTTAGCTAAGGTTAAGATGCTTTTTCCTTCGGGACACAACGAGAAAAAGACGATGGCAACGGCCAGGGCGGCTTTTTCTTTCATTCTAGACAAGCCCGCTCTTGTGCCATAAATAATATAAACCAAGCGGATTTGTTTTTATAGTAACATGAAAAAGACCATCAAAAGATATGTACTGCCGCTCATAGGGGTAATTATCTTCATCGTTTTTCTTAGGCACGTCCCGTCACGGGATATATTATTACGGCTTCGTGATATCGGCTTAGTGAATATTATTATACTGTTGACTTTGACCTCTGCTGATTTATTCCTTAAATCTATCAGATGGAAATTGCTGATCAGCAAGACTACCTCAATAAAGATCCCTCTTTTTTTTTCATTTAAGACTATCTTGGCCGGCATCGCCAGCGGCAGCATCATCCCAGGAAGAGTAGAACTCACCAGGCCATTGATGTTAAAAGCTAATTATGAAATTCCGCTTGCCAGCTCTATTCCAGCATTGACCACCGAAAGGATCATGGACCTTATATCCCTCCTGTTTATCATGATCGCAAGCGCACTGTTGATATCATCAACTAAAAATATTGTCTTCCTTTCCCCAGCCATTATTTCCATGATCGTGCTGGGTGTTCTAGGCATTTTGATCATCGCTTTTTACCCCCACTGGCTTTTATTGGCTCAGAAAACCCTTAATTCTATTTTCCGGGCAAGGATATTTGAAAAAATAAAGATAAGAGGCGCCCTAAATTATTTTTTTGATTCTTACATCCAAAGCATATCTAAACTTAAAAAAAGCTATATTTCTTCGATGACCATCTTTTCATGTATCATAAACGGCATAGAGATCATAAGATTTTATTTTCTGCTGCAGATGCTGGGCATCGATGCCAGCCTGGCCGCGACAGGATTCGCATTCACTGCATCGATCATAATAGGCATAGCCACCATGATACCTGGGGGGGTAGGGGTCACTGAAGTATCAGCTTCCCAAATAATAACTTCTATGACTCCGACTGCCACAAAAGGTATTGTCGCCAGCGCTATACTACTTGAGAGAGTTATAGCTTACTATCTTTTAGTGATCCTCGGAGCTTTGATCTTAACATTTTCAGTTAAATCTGAAAGATAGAAAAATAAACTGAAAAAATAGTTGGTGATTTTAAAGTATATTGATCAGGAGACCATACCAGATTATTTTTCTGACGGGAATAAATTTTGATGAGTAAACATTTATAAATAAAGCAACTTTGACTAAGAAAACAAAGTAAATCCATAGAATTATAATTTCTTGGATGATTTAGGAGGAGTACATAAAATGGAAGGAACAGTAAAATGGTTTGACGGAAAGAAAGGATACGGGTTTATCGTTTCCAGCGACGGACAGGAGTATTTTGTTCACTATACGGCAGTCCCAAAGGGAGTACGCCTGCGTGAAAATGATAAGGTGTCATTTGATGCTGCTGATACTCAACGTGGTAAACAAGCTCAGAATGTACAGCTCTTAGAGAAAGGACAGGCTCCTGTAAGGGAACGCAAGCCTTCTCGCGAAGACAATTCTGAAGAATCCGAAGAAGAAGATTTACAATAAGTCTCTTCTTTTTTTTAATATTTTTAAGAATTAGACTAAAAAATGGCCATAACAATTAGTTTAACCGAAGGACCTAATGTCAAAGGCCTTGGAGAAGGTAGGATTCCTTTTTATGTAGGTAATTTAGATCTTGATAATGAACCTGTATTTCTTGAATCATATTTACGATGGATTGTAATTGAAGGTAGAAGAATAGGAACTCCAAAATCTTATCGTTTACATATGGGGCTTGGCGAGCTTACAGAAGGAGAAATTACAAAATTTGAATATACTGCAACGGAAACCATTTTCTATTTTAAAATTAGAGATTCTGAAGGCAGATTAAATATTCCTAATCAAGATTCTAATTTAGAAGGACGTATACATTATGGTAGTATTGATGAAGCAGTTTCAACAGTCTTTAATCTTTTTGGTACAGGTTATAATGATATGCGACCCAATGGATTCGAAGATTATTATAGATAGCTAATCCTTCCAAAATCATCTTCATACCTGACGATGTCATTTTCATCAAATTTTCCTAAAGAGATTTCCAATACTCTTGCTTTGCTCTTTGATGAAGAGAGGCGGTGTTTACTGTTTTTTGACACAAATATTTTCTCCCCTGCCTTAAGACGATATGTCTTCCCATCTATCTCAGCCAATGCCCCGTCATCTAACGCGACCCATATCTCTTCCCTCTGTTGATGTGATTGCAGGGATAGCCTTTGCTGCGGATTGACCTCCAAAATTTTTACTGTAGATGGCTCGTTGAAGGTATATTGCTCAAACATCCCCCACGGCTTTTTCACACCCAAGAAAGAGTTGAAAACTTCCATCTTGCGCAATTCCTTAAGAGTATCATCGGGAGATTTTACAGATACGCAATCAACAATTTTAGTGGCAGGAAAATCGTTGCCTCCCGGACATATCTTATCCCCAAAAAATAAACAAGAACCTAAAGGATAATTGTTATGTTCAGCAAATGTTTTGATGCCCCATTCTTTATCCATGCCTTTCTTGGTGATATCCATCGAAGTGGTGCCTCCGATCTTAATATCATATTTTTGATCGCCTAAAATATGTTTAAGAAACTCCACCCATTCCTGCCGCTTCTTGCCTTCAGGATCGTATTTAGCTTTCAGATCTGAAGAGGCGTGCCTTCCGATCGCTGAAAGAGTTATCTGGGAATCCCTATCTTGCAGCTGATCTTCTTTGGTGGTTAGTGATTGTATATTAAAACGGCAGATCAATTGCTCAAAAGCAGCCAGGACCTCTTTTTTTTCTTCAGGCGTAAATGAATGATTATATATTAGTAAATTTGTATCTTTTTCTAAGATTAAATAATGGGTACCGGTAGTTGCTAAGAGATGGTGCTTTTCTTTCAGCTTAGAGGAGATCATCCTTCTTAATTCCTCCTCTTTAGTCCCGCTGATGAAAGCAAATTCATATCCCTGCTTGATCATTCTGGAGATCTGTTCAGTCATTTCTGAAGAGATTTCCTGACAGCTTTCACAGATAGTATCGTCCACATCAGCGATTATGACTTTCTTCTCTTTATAATCTATGTTCGGCTTGAAATTAGCATTGGCATGATAATATTTCTCAATAGTATCAGTTGGGAACCATTGGCCTGGATGAATATAAGCAGAAATCTTTCCTTGTTGGGCTAATTTCTCAAAGCAATCTTTCTCCAGAGACGATCTTCCTTCCGGAAGCATATCCAAACAAGAAGGATCGACAATAAATGCCCCGGCATTTATCAGTTTTGAAGGTGCTTCTTCCCTTTTCGGCTTTTCCACAAAAGAGATTATTTTATTTTCTTCCAGCTTGGCCACTCCGAAATTCTCAACGTCTTGCCTTTCCGTAAGAGCCATGATGATCGGCGTTTTATATTCTGCGAATTGATTTCGTAAGGAAGAATAATCTATATCCATGAGGTTGTCCCCCCACACTAAAAAGAACGGCTCTTCGATTCCGGCTGCTGCTTTTTTTACCGCCCCGCCGGTCCCTAGCGGTTCCGTCTCCAATGAATAAGATATTTCCACCCCTAATTTTCGGCCGTCCTTGAAATAATCCTGCAATAGATCAGCTTTGTATCCTATCGATAGAACGATCCTTTTAACACCATGTTTTGCCAGCTGCCTGATGGTGTGCTCAACAATCGGTTTCCCATGGACCGGCAGTAAAGGCTTGGGCATCGATTCCGTCAGAGGCCTTAGCCTGGTGCCTAAACCTCCGGCTAACACCACTGCTATATCCACCATATCTTTTTGATAGAAGTGTTACATTTATAACAATTATGAACTAAATACTATCAAATTTGAGAAAACAGCTGATTCCGAAGCACAATATTTATAAATAAGCCTCTAATTGAATTGTTCGGACGGCCATAGGGGCGTGGTTCACCCGTTCCCTTTTCGAACACGGAAGTTAAACGCGTCTCCGTACCGGACTTTACTGCATTAGTGTGCGGGAACCCCGGTAAGCTGTCCACCTTTTTATCTTGCTCTTTTTGATTATCCTTCTATGATATTTTTAAAAGTCTTCTTCCATAATCCTTTTAAACGATTTCTGGTTCGCTTTACATAATGAAAGTGCTCGTCCTTGCTGCAGGTTATGCCACCAGGTTATATCCTCTTACTGAGAATCAGCCCAAACCACTCCTATCAGTAGGAAATGATTCTATTTTAGGCCACATTTTATCTAAATTACAAGATATCGCTTCTCTTAAAGAGGTAATCATCGTGACCAATAAAAAATTTTATCCTATTTTTATGGATTGGGTTAAAAACACAAAAATTCCATTAAAAGTAAAGATACTTAATGACGGCACTTCCAGCAATGAAGACCGCCTGGGCGCCATAGGCGATATCCATTTTACTATACAGCAAGAAAATATCAACGAAGATCTTCTGGTGATCGCCGGAGATAATCTATTTGGATTTTCTATCGCTGAGTTTGTAAAATTCTTTGATAAGAAAAAATCCTCCATAGTAGCTTTCCACGACCTCAAGAACCCAGAGAAAGTAAAAGGAAAATATGGCGTCGGAATCCTAAAGGGAAGCAAAGTCATTGAATTTGAAGAAAAGCCGCTTAATCCAAAAAGCGCCCTTGCCAGCACTGCTTGTTACTTATTCAAAAAAGAAGATCTAAAACTTATTGAAGATGCAGTAAAGAATGAAAAAGCTGATGCGCCTGGAAATCTGATCAAATATCTCACTAAACATTCTGAAGTATATGGTTTTGTATTTGACCAACATTGGTTTGACATAGGCACTTTTGAATCATTGGAAGAAGCTAAGAGGACGTATGAAAAATGAACATCAGCATCTTCGGAGCAGGATATGTCGGCTTGACTACTGCAGCCTGCATCTCAAACTTG
>CAYHKV010000071.1:0-6004 GCA_964357125.1 uncultured Methanosarcinales archaeon
TAATCACCTTGGAATTTGATGATTTTTTTCTGGTAAATGTATATGTGCCTAATTCCGGGCGAGGATTGGACCGATTGAAGTATCGTGCGGAATGGGACGTGTTGTTTCTTAATTACTTAAGGCAGCTGGAAAAGAAAAAACCGGTGATCGTCTGCGGAGACTTGAATGTAGCGCATACTGAACTTGACCTTACAAATCCTAAAGAGAATTACAACAAGACTTCAGGGTATACGCAAGTTGAAATAGACGGCATACAGAGATTGATCGATGCAGGATTTATAGACACCTTCAGGCAATTTGTCAAAGAAAAAGGGCATTACACTTTCTGGAGCTACATGTTTTCTGCCAGAAAGAAAAACATCGGGTGGAGGATAGATTATTTCCTGATCTCTAAAAGATTATCTGCGCGATTGAAAGAAGCGTTCATACTTCAAGAAGTGATGGGATCTGACCATTGCCCGGTCGGCATTGAACTTCAGCGATCCGCTTCATAAAAAAAGATATAAAATAAATTTAGTAAAATAATAAAATAAAGCCTAAACCTATGGCTGAGGCTGGTATTTTAACAGTTCTTGGCAGACTTCAGGAAGAGCTTTCGCTTGATTGAGCACATCGGCTCCCTTCTGAAAAACATATTCTATATTTTCCGGAACTTGGTTAGGAAAAATGGTAGTAACACTCCCGTCTGCGCTCCTCCAGAAAGGGACATATTGAAACGTATCATCGTGGGATGCAACAACATAGCGCAGTTCCATCGATCCTTTGTCCACACCTTCAAACGTGCGTAACACGATCAATTGGTCTGCGACAGGCATCATGTTCTGGTCACAAGGAGTAAAATATTCATTAAGGTTGCCTTCTTCTGCCCTCACACCGTAACAGAAATTTTCTATTCCTGTATTTAATTGTACATTAAATCCCACTTTTTCAGCCAAGTTGACCGAATCACAATTCGAAACTTCCTGAACTTCTTTAACTGCCGGAACTTCCGCTCTTTTTTCAAGAGAAGGGCTGCATCCAGCCATGGCAGCTGCTGCCATCATAGCATACATATTTTTATTCATGGTTTCCACCTCGAAACTGATTTGGATAACATTTTTTTCTTTCAGGTTAAAAAGATATAGAAAGTGCAATATAATAATCATTGTTGCAATTTGATAAAATGATAACTAGATCGCTGGCCCTTTGACATGGTGATATAACAGCAGTTTGCAGACGCCGGGCCTGTTTCTGGCAGAATCCAGTTGATCTTCAGCATAATCAAAAAGAATCTCGTCAACATTGTCACGGAAATTTTTAGCCGGCTCATAAGTGATCTTTCCTGCAGGTGTTTTCCTAAGAGTTACTGGATCTGCATAAGTATGAGTTTGATCCCAGATAACATAATCTATCTGCACCATGCCTTTTTCCGGCTCTTTAAACCTACGTAGAATCATCATTTCATTTTTAACCGGAAGATAATTTCTATCGCAAGCCATAAATAGTTCCGATTCTTCAGAAATACCATAACAGTATCTATACCCGTTTTCGGTAAAGCTGGTCAGGAATCCTGCTTTATCAGTAAAGTCAATTGAATCGCAGTTTACGGAATCAACAGATGGCTTATCCGCAGATGAACTGCAGCCCGACAGCAATGCGACGGCCAAAGGGATTATTTTGAGGTTATCAAGGGCCATGTTAATTTATGTTTGAGCCTGATTTATAAGATTTACTTCTTAAATAGACAAAACCATTTGAAAATCTTTAAATAGTAAATGGCATCAAGAAGCAGAACATGGCTGATTTATTTTCGATGATCCTCATCGTCTTAGGCTTATGCCTCTTCGAGACCGTCAGCAGTATCGACAACGCGGTCATAAACGCTGAAGTCCTCAGAACTATGTCCGCAAAAGCCAGACGCTGGTTCTTGCTATGGGGCTTGATAATAGCAGTTTTTCTTGTAAGAGGATTGCTTCCCTGGCTTATCATCTGGTTTACCAACCCTTCTTTAGGTTTTATTGGATCTATCACCGCAACATTCAGTTCCGATCCTAAAGTTATCGAAGCGGTAGAACTTTCCGCGCCGCTGCTTCTGGCAGGCGGAGGGACTTTTCTTATACTGCTGTTCTTCCATTGGCTTTTTGTTGAGCCTAAAAACTACGGGCTGCATGGAGAAAAGTTTTTCCACAGGCATTCAATCTGGTTCTTTGCTGCAGCATCAGTGATATTATCGGCGATAGTCTGGTTCACACTAAAGAAAAATCCCTTCATGGCCTTCTCAGCAGTGGTCGGCTCAACCGCTTTTTTCATAACTCACGGATTCAAGGAAAATGCAGAAAAAGCAGAGCATGAGATGCTGCATAAAAAGGAAGGGCTGAGCGACCTAAGCAAGATATTATATCTGGAAGTAATTGATGCTACCTTTTCCATAGATGGAGTGTTAGGAGCATTCGCTTTCACCCTTTCAGTACCGCTGATATTATTAGGAAATGGATTGGGTGCCTTAGTCGTCAGAAAGATGACCACCAGCAACATTGAGCGCATAAAAAAATACAAATACCTTAAGAACGGAGCTATGTATTCGGTCCTTGCTTTAGGGGTCATCATGCTGTCTGACAGCTTTGGATATCATATACCGGCATGGCTGTCTCCGGCTATCACATTCACAATCTTGGGATATTTCTTCTGGAAGTCAAAAAGCGAGATGGATATAGCGCCTGAGCAGCCGTCGGCTTAACTGTCACCTTTCAATCCATCAAGCAATTCTTTAGCTCGTCCTTTATCTGCTCCATAAATCGCCAGAAGATATCTTTCTCCCAGAGAAATACTTTCCTGACATTCAGCGCTGCAGGGAAAATGAGAAAGGATAACTAAGTCTTCATTACGTTTAGAAATTTTTGTAAAAGGATTATTTGATATCTGCTGCAGGTCGGTATTCTTGCTGTTGAAATTCCTGCAGAAGAAATCTACGCAGCATTTGGGATACCCCAGCAATAAGCCCAGATCTTTATGGTTCTGCACTAATTCGTAATAGCTTGCCAGCCAGGCTTTCTGCTCATCTTTAGAAAGATATACAAGATACATCCCCTGACGCAGATCATTTTCAGGCACCCTGATCCCCTTATTTGAATACGCTTCTTCATCGGCAAGAAGCACTTTAAAATTAGACCGTACCATAAATAAATTTTTTTCCTTGCAAAATCTTTCTACGC
This sequence comes from uncultured Methanosarcinales archaeon, assembly GCA_964357125.1. Lineage (GTDB taxonomy): Archaea > Nanobdellota > Nanobdellia > Woesearchaeales > GW2011-AR9 > JACPIL01. The sequence goes on from CAYHKV010000071.1 coordinate 3,192, forward strand.
GGACTAATTCCGGCTCATAAAATCCCTGCCGGACCACCTCTTTATCGTTCTGCAGAAGCAAAGCTATTTCCTGAGCTTTGCTTTTAGAGCCGAATATCAAAGACAGTTTTTTTATCATCGTTTTTAGCCTTCATATCCAATAACAGGTAAACCTTTTTATAGTTTATTCAAAAAAAGATTGGTATGTACGCCTCATTTGAAAAAAAAGTATCGGATCTTGATTCTTTGATGAGAAAGTATGGGCTTAAACAAGATTTCGCCGATATCGATCCGGAAAACGGTGTATTTATGAAATTGAACGGTTCGTCTCTCGCATACAGCATACCTCTGCTGCAGGAGATCACCCCATACTATCTGGAGCATCAGAGGGAAGCGCACAGCCAATTTGCGGCGACTTTAGAAAGGATGATGACGGCTTCTTACAGGGACTTGTCCAGGTTCAATACACCATTGAGGTCTTATTTCTTTAAGTTGACGCAAAGCGAAGAAAAATTAGCTATGAAAGCCAGATCAGAAGAAGTGAAGATAAAGATCACTGACATTTTCAAAGAAGGCGCGGAATTAGGGCATTACTTTTTTGAAAATATCTTCAACGAAGGGGTTATTTTACAAAAACCGGTTTTAGAAGTCGTGGTCAAGCAGTATGACGCGTCACCTTACTGCAAAGAAAACCATCTGGCTCTTATTAAATTGACTAAAAGCATAAGTGATACCGCCTTGGACCTATGTCAGATAAGGATTGAAAGATTGAAGAGATTTGAAGAACTATTATCGCAAAAGAGAAGCAGAAGAAGATAAGTTCTTATTGATCAGATCCAGATATACCTGCCATTCGTCCAAACCTTGCTTGATCTGCCGCTGCACAAAACTGAAGGATACATCATGCAGGCCGTTAACTGCAGGATTTTCAAGGACGAGGGCATCCGCAAGACCAGCGATATCATTTTCTTTTATGGCTTTCATCCATACTAATGAGAAAGCATAAGCTTTAGCTTCTTCATCATGAGAGTATGATAAAGTCTGTGTCAATACATGCCCCAATTCATGACCGATAGTCAGCATGACTCTGCCCATGGAATCATTAAGCACAAATATTTCGGAAAGCAATCCTTCGCTTCCCCGGTTGATAGAAAGGCCGATAGTGTTGGCTGAGGGAGCCATTTTTCTGAATTCTTGTTCATTTAATAGGCTTATCTTGATATCATTCGGGAACGGCTGGTTGAATATCTGCATAAAAGCTTCTTCTATGAAAGGACGTACTTCTTCTGCCTTTCCTACAAAGATGCCTGCCTTTCCGGGCTTTAGAAAATTGTCGGGAATGAAATGATATTCAGCTTTTGGAGCGAAGAGTGAATAATTTTCTGGTTTGATGGAGTAGGAAACAACTCTTTTTTCTGAAGATAGATACTGCGGCATATCTCTGGCAGGGATAAACATGCCATCATCGTATCGCTGAGCAGCGATGGAATAAAAAGTATTGCCAACAGGCGTGTAGACAGCAGCATTTCTAGCGATGTATTCTAAGCTGCCGTATTGCTGTTGGTGATACATTTTATCATAATAATCGAAGGCAAGATTTAAAGGTTTAGGTGAAATCGGCTGATCGCGAAAAATTGATGTTAGCCAGATAAGAGTTCAATTCGATCCTTTGTTTTTAGCCGGAGTATAAATCATCTGTCCGCTCAAGGTATCCCGCATCGATCTTTCCTGTTCTGATCGCATCAATATATCTAACGCTACTTGTTTTATCTTAAGATCGGAAAGGTCATTGAGGCGCGCAAAATTTTCTGAGGGTGAAAATACTTTACAGATATTCTTCATAACATATATGGTCCCTTCCTTATCTCCGGCTGAAGAACTATCTACTGCCTTCTTTACTTCTTCCGGTTTAGAAAGAAAATTATAATCCATGCGGATAAGAAACCACTGCTGCAACCCTTTCTTTTTCAGTTTGTCATCGCTTGATACGGTATGATACCATTCGTGATCTTTCATGCTTTTTCTCTGGCTGACACATAACGGCGCAGGCATGATGAAATAATCTACTTCCAGCAACTCGTGAGAATCTTTTTTCTGCAAAGGATTGATGCTTTTGACAGCAGAATTTAATTTTGTAAGATCTCCTTTCCTAAGATCGATCTGATATTCCTTCGGCAACGCTGAAACAAGCTGTGAAACTCTCGCATCCAGATTATTTCCACGCGCAGGCTGATAGGCAGCTTGCTGCAGATAAACAGCTATATCCTGTAAAGCAGGCTCTTTGTATCTTCCAAGAACTAAGAAACCTCTACGCAGCAGGCCAGGGTCTGGATTAGCCAGGTTTACGTAAGGAGTGGTCAGAAAATCTAAAGTGTATACTTCGCCTTCGTAGAGAGTATTGAATTCAGGCAGTGATAACTTAGAAGGGACACCCATGTGATCATGATTGAAGAAACCAATATATATCTTAGCTATAGAGTCTATTTACATTAAATAGGCAGAAAGCCTCGCCTTTTAAGGCGAGGATGAATGCTTTCTAGCCTATTTATGTCACAAAGTGCGGGGATTAGAAAGCGTCTCTTTTCAAGCCTCGCTCTTTAGAGCGAGGTGAGACGCTTTCCCGCACTTTCATGACTTTTATCCTTCTTATCTTTGGCTATGATACCTTTGGCTATCTCATCCAATACTAACTGCCTTATTTCTGGGTCATCACTTACTAAAGGCCAATAGCCTGTACCTTCGGTAGTAAGCATCAATTGCCGATATAATAAATGATATCAAGATGCTCTTCACAGAGAACGGCAGATAATATACTTCAAAAATCTTAAGAGATA
>CAYHKV010000072.1:0-5992 GCA_964357125.1 uncultured Methanosarcinales archaeon
TCGCCGGATCTTCATCTACACAAGTGTTAAACCAGCAACTTGCCCCCGTAGTATAACTAGACCATCCGTTATCAACAGATGTCCCTCCTGCAGGATACAGATACACCGATGCGCCTAACACTAAATTTGCGCTAAGCAAAAAAACAACACCAAAAACTAATAACAATTTCTTTTTCATATTATCACCTCACGTTTTATGTCGAAAAATTATAAAGTTATATAAATCTGCTGAAGCCACCTATTAGTAGAAAATCTCAATGCGTTCGCCATCGCCGACTTCTAGCAATGAACTATTTCTATTTGAATAAAAAAACATCATTTCCCGGAAACTATCTCCAGAACATCCAGATGTTTCATAATATAATCTTTTCCTACCGTCTTTTTGGTCCTTACATCTTTAGCGCAGATGAAATTCTTTCCCAAGTCAGTATGCAGTTTATATGCAAAATCTAACGCAGTACTTTTCGGAGGCATCAAGAAACAATCCGGTAAAACTCTTCCTTCTTTGTCTTCCAGCTTGCTTACCCCACCGGGAAAGATAGCTATATACCCGAGCAGTTCGAATACTGCCAGGTCCAGCACTGGTTGTATTCCAGTAGAGCCATGAACATCGAGGATATTAGTCTTGATAAACTGCAAAGCCTGCTTCTGACGTGGATTTAATTTATCTTCTGATAAGATCTTGAGATCATTATCTCCAGGAACATATTCGATCAGACCGGCTTTTGCCGCTTCCCGTAATGCCAATTCAGACTCCGCTGAACAGGGGATGAATTTGTAGGCCGGAAACATCTGCTTCAATCTCGCCAGATTTTCTTTTGCTATAGGAATATCCACTTTATTACAGGCGATCAGCATAGGTTTAGTCTGTTTCCGTAAAACTACTGCTAATCTCTTTAGGTCTTCCTCACTCCAGTTGTTGGGTTTATCTTTATCTAATCTTAAAGTTTCAATAGCAGCTTCGATCATCTTGTCAGTAACCTTAAGTCCGGATAATTGCTTGCCTAAAGCAAGATGTATCTCTTGCTTTTCCTGAATTACAGTTCGAGCAAACTTTTCCCATCCTTTCTTGATTATCCCTAAATACCACATATCCAGTTCCACTTCTAGAAATTTTACATCTTCGACCGGATCGTAACTTCCTGCTTCCACCACTTCTCCTTTTTCGTTGGTCGTGCCGGCTGCGTCAATAACATGGATCAGCGCATCTGCCTGGCGAAGATCATCTAAAAATTGGTTTCCCATGCCTAATCCTTCATGGGCTCCTGGAACCAGACCTGCTACATCTATCATCTGTACCGGAACAAAACGAAATTCCTTTAAGACATATCCGTTGCGTGGATTGGAAATCTTGCCGAAATCCCTGGCGGCGTCTTTCACTTTTACATATCCGACGCCGGAATTTGGCTTTATGGTAGCGAAAGGATAATTAGCTATCTCTACTTCAGCTAAGGTAGCCGCTTTAAAAAAAGTGCTTTTTCCTACATTCGGTTTTCCGACAATTCCGATAAGCATATCTGCATCCTAATTCATCATATTTATAAATCTTAACTTAAATTTAAGATCCATGAGTTTTGCATTCGGCCATCTCTTCGGCGCCTGGACTTTAGGAAAGGCTTACGTATATTTTGCTAAGAAAAAGATAAGCCATTACGGCTGGTTTTTTCTGCTATTAGGAGGGATACTTCCGGACATAGATCTGGTGTTAGACTGGGTTTTTAGGATAGATCTCCATAGGACTTTTACCCACAGCATATTATTCTTGTTCACGATTCCATTGCTGACATATTTGCTATTCAGCATCCTGCGTCATGAAGAAAAAAGATCATTTGCAGTTTTATTGGGCGCGGGCATCTCCATGCATCTGTTCCTGGACAGCTTTTTCGGATATGGGGTGCCATTATTATGGCCTAAGCTGATCTATTTTTCAATTTTTTCCGGCATAGCCTCTCATTCTTCAGAAGGATCATTTCTGCTCGGAACAGTAGATACTCTGCATAATACCTTAAAGCTTACCATATTAGACATGGCCATAGGCACTGCCTGGATATTCTACCTCTGGTTCAGGAAAAGGATCCAGTTTTAGTTTGATGATAACAGTTATCAGCTTATTAACCAGATAGTTTACTATTTTTAACCGGAAGGTTTATATATAAGTATATAATAAATAGTTACAAGTTAATAACTATTGGTGATGAAAAATGCAAGAACTCCAACACGCCCCGACTTTGAATACCGTGCTTATGGTAGAAGATACGCTCAAAAACATGAACGAAAGTGTCATAACCGTGGCAGAGCTTAAACATCGCCTTCCTCGCCAAGTAAACCACAATACTCTTAAAATAATTCTGGAATACCTTGAACTCAGCAATAAAATCCTTGTTACAATGAGGGGAATTACCTGGATTCACAACCCCAATCCAAATCTCCAAAAAGCAATAGCACAAGGCCTTGAATTATGAAAATCGTCCGCGTAAAACTCTCTCCAGAAGCAGAAGAAGTATACAAACATCTCAACGAAGAAGCCCCCACTTCCAAAACGGAGCGTATGATTCTCAAAGCAGTCAATCAGAAAGTAGAACTGATTAAAACAAATCCTCATTATGGCGATCCGATAGGAAAAGACAAAATTCCTGAAGAATATCTGCAAAGATACACAGCAAAAAAATCTTTTCCGCGTAGAGCTACCTGCTTTTTGGAGGATGCTTTATACTCTAACCGAGGGAGAAAGTGAGATTGAGATCGTTGCTTTCATTCTTGACGTTATCGACCACAAAGAATACGATAAAAAGTTTGGTTACAAGAAATGATAAAACGATCTCTCATTTCTATACAGAAATAGGATGTTTTTTGAAAGTGCCTCAGGTCGCTTAACAGAAATCTATACGATAAGTACAATCACGATATCCTAAACATTTATATATCTAAATTCCTTCACTTAAATTGTGCCAGCAAAAGCAGCCAACCCATTTGGAAAAGATAAAGATAGATTTGTCAGTATCTTTCCAGAATTTACTCCGCTTAGAGTTAAATTCAAAGATGTCTTTGACATGAAAGCATTCTATGAAGAATTATATGAGTGGATGAAAGACCACCAATGGGTTGATTGGGAAGACAAGCTGGATAAGTTTGAGCGTTTTTACGGCGAAAGAGTCAGCCCTGGAGGATCTAAAGAGATATGGATAAGATGGCGGTTGTTCAAGCCAGCTGAGAATACCCCTTATCTGAATTATTTCCTTGACGTTGATTTTCACGTTATCGGTTTAGGACCTGGAGAAGCGATAAAAGACGGAAAGAAGATCAAAGCGGACAAAGGAGAGCTTGAAGTCACCATCAGGGCATTCATCGAAAAGAATTACGAAGAAGAATTTGCTAAACACGGCCTGCTGAAGAATGTATTGAATATATTCTCTCAAAGGATATACCGGAAAGCATTAGAACAGCGCAGGTTAGACCTCTATAGAGAAGCGTATGTATTGCAGACTTATATCAAACAATGGTTCAGGCTTAAGACTTATCACCCGTATGAAGAGACCGAGAACTTCTTCCCCAGCAAAGCCTGGCCTTCACATCAGTGATAACCTTTATATTTTATTTTCCACCATCTTTACCAGCAAAAACTTAATAAAGTAAAGTTCTGAATAGTCCTTTATCGCCCCCGTGGCTCAGCGGTAGAGCACCTGACTTGTAGCTATCTGCTATGTTTCCAAAAACAAAAAGCATAGAAAGATATCAGGAGATCCCGAGTTCAAAATGAGATATGAAAATCTCGGCGGGGGCTTTTTATACCATTTATTCTCGATATTTTTACCCCAACAGCAAAATCTCAGCAAAGTATTTAAATTAAGCTTCATTTTAACAAGTTACAATGGAAACAGTGACCATATCTAAGGAAGAATATGATTACCTTAAACGCCTTGAAGAAGCATCTCAAGAAGAATTACTTCTTAGTATAAAACGCGGACTTAACGATGCCGCACAAGGAAAAATACGAGAACGTTAAAAAATAAACGAGGATTTATTTTCTGCGCAGAAATGAGATGATCTAATTTCTTACGTTAAAGCATCTTCTTAATGATATGTTTGTATACATCGAGCTCGTGTTTTATTTTATCTATAGTTTCTTGCTGAGCTTTCTTATCACTCAGGGTAATCAATAGAACTGTATCGATATCTTCATACACCAGAAAGTAAAGCCGGTATTTTCCTAGTTTCTTTTCCCGAAAAAAAGGATATCCTAACGGTTTTCCAACATTCCATGTTTCTTTCAATTGTTGGATTATATTCTCTATCTGTTTTTGGTAATCTTTTGAAAATGATTCCTCTAATTCATCAAATTCTTTGGTGGATACCACGCGAACCATACCCTGCAAATTTAGCAGGAGCTTATTAAATTTTATATTCTCAATACTGAGGGTTCTCTTGAGGCTTTATTTTTTAGATAATTTAGCCTTGCTTCCTTCTCTTTTTCTCTGCTGTTTCTTTCCGAAGACCACGCCGATCAAAATTATAGCCGCCAATATAACTACACCAAAAATTACCAAGTCCATATCCTGCACTAAAACGTTTTTTAACCTGCTGCCGAAAGGTAGCCCTGCTGCTCCGCCTACCAATGCTGCTTCTATCTCCGAAGGCTCATCCGAAGGCTTTTCAGGCAGTAATTTCTGTATTATGCTGCCTTGCTTGACCTCTTCGATCAATTCTCCTTCCCTGCTTTTTTCGCCGATGAGGAAATAGCTGAATCCAGGAGTATCAGCAGTATAATCAACATACTTATAATCATCTTTTCCTACTTGAGTAGGCAATTCCGCCCAGCCGGTAACTTTTTCCGGAAGCAGAACTTCTATGTATCTGAACAAAGCTATATGTTCCTTCGGCAGCTTATTTTCTTCCAGCCAAGTTTTTTCCACTCTGAATTTTACTTCAGCATTTTTTATATTATCATATTTTAAGGTGGGGCTGACAGAGATCTGCATTGTTTTATACACTTTCTTGTTGAATTTCATTTCTATAGAGCCTGGAACCCCATCATTTCGAACTTCAAGCCAGACTCCTCTGACCAGTTCCTGCATAGTTATGCTGACTTGTTTTACTCCTATCACTCCATTAGGCACATCTACAGTAGCAGTCTCGCCAGAGTTTAGAGTGGCCCAAGTTTTCTTTTCAAATTGACCAGTAACTCCGCCGGAAGATCCGCCGCCTCCACCACCGCTGCTGGAGCCACCAGTAGTTCCTCCAACCGTAAAAAATGAGGTACCGGTTCCGCTATTACCAGAATGATCGACAGCAGTACATATATCTGTAGTAAATGTTCCTGCGGCTCCAACATTGTAAATTTTAGTAGTTACTCCCCCAGGGAAAGAAGTACTTCTTACTCCGCTCAAGCCGTCTGATGCTGAACAGGCGCACTGCACATTCTGCCCGACAGAAGAAGTGAAAGGAGTACATTCTACCGTAACGACTGGAACAGTCCTGTCTACCGTGAAAAAAACAGTTACGGTGTTATTCAGGTTATTGACGGTGTCATTCGCAAAGACTGTCGCATTATGGGTCCCTTCTATGAAGCTGGAGAAGTTTATACCGCTTACGTTCCAGGTTCCTGATAAGTTAGTTGCCGTCCTGTTGAAAGCAGTAGTTCCATTGGTGAACTGGAACAAGACAGTGTTCACATTGGTAGTGTTATCTCTAACCGTAGCATTGAAATCCTGCAGCTGAGATCTGAAACTGAAATTACTTCCGCTTGCTGGCGCAGTGATCGATAAGTTTGGCGCAGTAAAGTCCACAGTAATAGTAATCGTCTGTGAGCTGTTCATGTTGTTTACAGTGTCGTTAGCGAATACTGTAATTGTTGAGATTCCTTCTACTAAGGTAGATGTATTGAACGCTGCAACTTGCCAAGTTCCTGATAAGTTAGTTGCCGTCCTGTTGAAAGCAGTGGTTCCATTGGTAAACTGGAATAATACTGTGTTCACATTGGTAGTGTTATCTCTGA
>CAYHKV010000073.1:0-5889 GCA_964357125.1 uncultured Methanosarcinales archaeon
GCCTGCATTTCCATCGGTATGGCATCCTGGGTCTCTGATGTCAGCTACTCCGTCGTCATCGTTATCTACTCCGTCTGAGCACTGGGTATCGTTATTTGGCTGGTCAGTCTCATCGTTGTCATGCACATCATATGAATCCACATTGCCTGCATTTCCATCGGTATGGCATCCTGGGTCTCTGATGTCAGCTACTCCGTCGCCATCGTTATCTGCTCCGTCTGAGCACTGGGTATCATAATTAGGCTGGTTATCTTCATCATCATCTTGCGGTGAAGTACAACCTGGGTCATTCATATCTACTAATCCGTCTCCATCGTTATCTACATGATCTGAGCATTGAGTGTCGTTATTAGGCTGGTTATTCTCATCATCATCTTGTGGAGAAGTACAACCTGGGTCTTGCATATCTACTAATCCGTCTCCATCGTTATCCCTTCCATCTGAACATTGAGGAGCCTGTACATTAGTTACTATTATCTTAAGAGTTCGTTCTGCAGCTCCGCCGAAATTATCGCTGGCGATAAATTGGACATAATAAGTTCCTGCTTGGGTATAGCTTGGCCTCCAGCTGAATACGGCATTATTGCCTTTCTTGACTAACTGCGCGCCTAAAGGTAAGTTAGCTGCATCGACAGCCACTCGATCCTTATCCGCATCTAATCCGTAAACACTAAGCATATATAGCTGATTTTCCGGAATAGTCACTTCCCTAGGTATTCTGGGAGAAAAATAAGGTACCCTGTTTTTATCATTTACAGTTATAGTTACATATTCCCAATTTGAATTTAATCTTCCATCATTTGCCTGGATCCTGATCATAACTTCTTTTGATAATTCAGGATGTTGCACAAATTCATAATCTGGCATCCAGGAGAACAATCCATTTTCTGGATTTAGGTTTGCTCCTATGCTATCTAAAGGAGCTACCAAGACACATATGCCTCTTAACATCAAAGTGCATACCTGCGCATTGTAAGTCAGATCATCATTATTAACATCGTTTGCTACAGCCCTGAAAACTAATTCTTCTGCTTCAGTAACTTCTTTGTCATTGACTATGTTCATTATAGGCGCGTCATTGCCGCCGATGGATATGGTAGGTCTTACTCTTACATTCAGCAATAGGCTGGCATCAACAACTTCATGGTTAGCATCCTGCAGTTTGATAACTACTATATATTGTCCTGCTTTATTTTGATAATCATCAGCAGTGACAGTCACTGTTTCAAATCCCAATCTGGATGACGGGTCAACATCCTTCGAGACTAAAGTGCTTACTATGTTTCCTCTTTCTTTATCATTTAAGGTGATAGTAACGTGGACTGATCCTAGATTAGAGCCGAAATATCCGGTGGTAAAAACAGCTGATCCTCCGTTGTTGATGGTCTCGCTTTTTGAATCATTATCCCATAAAGGGTTCAATAAAGTAGCATTGATGGTCGCAAGAGCGCTTACCGCAGTTATGGCGACTAACAAAAGTACAGCTAATACCTTGAATATCTTTCTCATGGTCTTATTGAGGGCAGTATCCTGCGCCTACGCCGAAAACAGGAGCTATAGTATTATCGAAATTAGTCCTTAAGCCGACTGATGGTGTGACACATACATAAGGCATCTTCAATCTCAGGCCTAATGAGCCGTACATGTTCCATCTGCTTTCGTTATCAGTGGTAGTATTATTTACCTCGCTTCCTTCCAGAACGTTTCCGTTTACATAGAACGAAGAATTTTCAGTAAGTTCGCGTTTTATCCAGTCATGCATAAAACCGGCAGTCAGATCCAGCCCGATCCCGAAATCTGAATCAGCAAACATATATCCGGCAGTCAATCCTGCTCCGATTCCTAATGCTTCTAATGAATAATTATTAGCTCCGTTTAAGACCAGTTCTCCTGCTAAAGGTCCTGAGGCAGCAGGAGCAGATATGCTGTTCTCTGCTGAGGATCTGTTTCCAAAAAGCATGAATTCAGGTCCAAAATAAAAATTACTTCCTTTTGGCTGGAAGGTAGCGAAAATCTTTCCGCCGTATAATTTTCCGTCAAAATCGTAAGTCTCTTCTTCTGGAGAGAAAGTGTTTACAAAGCCGACTCCCAAGCCCACTTTAAAGTTGGGTTCTTTCTCTACTTCTAATATCTGTGGGACGGGCACGATCGCTACCGGGATAGTCATCTGTGGAAGATTTTCCGGAAGCATCGGCAGTCCTTCGAAAGCATAATTTACATCTTCGGGCTTAGTTCCTTTAACGTAAAGTACAGTATAATTAGGTACTTTTTCAGAATTATCCAAGAATCCGTTCAAGGTTGAATCTTGCTGGTATTCTGGATCAAGCACTTGTCCCCAGCCGTCTAAGCCGAAGAAAGTTTTTCCGTCAGCGGTCTGGCGCAAGACGATCTTTTCTCCTTTCTGTATCAGTTCTACGAACTTATTCCAGTCTTTTTTTCTTGGATCGTTTGGATTCTGTAAAAAATAAATACTGTTTATTGTGGTCATAGAAGCTGCTAGCTCTTGCTGTGTCGGCTGCTGAGCTACAGCGCTATTGCAGTATAAAGCAGCTGCCAGAGCAGGCGCGATCATCGAAGATTTCTTGATTATTTGTTCTAACATTTTTTGTACCTCTTAGTATTCTTTTATGTACGGTGTTTTCGGACAAGTATTGCTGGGAGCTGTAGGGCATACGGTAGGGTTGTATGTAGGGCAGCTTTTCGGCCGTTTGGACAATTCTCCTTCACATGTAGATAATTCTCCTTTGCAATAAGCAAGGTCATTGGTGCATTCGGTAAGTTTGTGTTCTAATTCAGAAACTTTTCCCGGGCAGCTGTCGATAAATGAAGTTCCTGCATCTCCGCCGTCAGCGACATAACCTGCATCGGAAGTGTTAGGCTTATCATCAAATATTTTTCTGTGTAAGTCTCCAGTACAATCGGTCATGGTGGCAAATATCAATACTAATCCTGCCCCACCGACAAATGCGCCTGGAAGAGCATATCGTTTTAATCTTTTTCTTTCTTCTACTTCGTACTGATACGCATTATTTAGATTAGTATTTGCTTTTAGAACAGATTGAAAATCTCTTGCAAGATTAGGATTAGCACAATGAGAATGCACTCTTTCAAGATCTTTATTTTTCTGTTTTACTTTCCCTAATTCTGCTTCCCATTGTCTTGCTAGTATATCTAGTGCTTGGTAATCTCTATCTAAATCTTCGTACTTTTGTCGTGGAATGTTATCGTCTGCCATAGTTATAATTACCTCTTACTTTTGTCCCACACAAGTAGTACTATATAAATCTTTCCAAAATAGAGTTACTTAGAAGTAGTAATACTATGGCGAGAATTTCAAAATAAGGTAATCAATTCTAACAATATCCCTAGGCCGAACAATAAGATAAGTATCATCCCCAGAGTTTTATACTGGCCCAAAAGGAATTCCGGCTTTCGGTCACCCAGCAGGCGCGCTTTCCAGAACGTGAAAATGATCAATATGCCTTCCAGGCCTCCGGCGACTGCGCCGGTAACCGCTATCACGGTTATGAAAGTGGATAGGTTTAGCGCAGTTATCAGCAAAGGTACGGATAAGGTAAGAAATAAGGCCGTATTTTTTGAAAAATGATAATCATATTCATACATCTGCTTAAGCGCGATGCCTAAAGTTAGGAATGAGGTGAACATCGCCAGAACAGCCACTATGTTTGCGAATATCCCTAATATCGGAGAAGAATAGATGCTTAATGCTACTGTCGCTATGCGCTCATTCGGCTGTAACAGTTCAAAGTTCTGCAATCCTATTATGCCGATAACTATAAATGCAAAAAGGATGTATATGAAAATAGGTATCAGCGAACCGATCATTATCGCTTTTCTCATCTGTTGTTTTTTGTGCTCCAGCACTTCCTGCAGCTGCGGCACGGCCGGAAAACCCATCAGGGCAAATAGGATCACTCCATAAGGGACAAAGAACTTTGTCCAGCTATATGAATCTAGATTTCCCAAATCAATCTTGTCATAAGAGTAAATACCGATAAGAAATACGATAAATAATAATCCCCCTATAAGTATCATCTCCACTTTTCCAGCTGCTTTGATCCCTTTGTATATGATAAAAAAAGTGATCATGAAAAAGATGAGGCTGTACATCAAAGGCGTGCCTATCTTGAATATCGCTTTTAGTGTTTCTCCCTCGCCGATAAGGTATGCGGTCAAGGCCCCATAGATCGAGAAAACCATAGAAAACATCATCAGGCGCTGTCCCCATCTGCCCAGATATTTTCCAGCATAGCCGGTAAGCTGATGCTGTTCTTTAGTCCTAAGCACGATCTCCCCTATCATCAGGTTGATCAGAAGCAGCGCTAATCCTAAACCTATTATGATTATCAGGCCGAATAAGAATCCGCTTTGCGATACTACATAGGGTATGGCTAATATGCCTGCTCCGATTACAGTACCCATCAGCGTGCTGATCGCCATAAGGGTTTTATTCCTGGCAAAGAATCCCGTTTCGGTTTCACCGCTTTTTTTGAACATCCAGTCTATTGAATATATTTGCGTTTATATACGTTTCGTGGAGAAGAAAAACATTTAATTAAAAAGTGGGGCTGCTGGGATTTGAACCCAGATCTAAGGCTTACTTCAGGGGAAAGTTATTATCATCGCTGACGCTCAACCCTCCATTGCTGGAGGCCCCAATTTACGGCGGTAGTTCGTACCTCTGCCGGGTTAAACTACAGCCCCACAAGAAGCTAAAACTGCCTTTGTTTTATTAAGATTTTGATTTCTGGGCAGGTTCTTCCGGTATGATCATCCAAGCGATGAGATAAGCTAGAATTCCCATTCCCATGGAAAAAACAATTATGATCGCCCATATCAATCGTACAACTACCGGATCAACTTCAAAATATCTGGCTAATCCGCCGCAGACTCCTCCGAATACCTTGTCGGTCCTGCTCCTGTACAGCCGTTTGATTTGTTTGCTCATGTTTACTATAACTTACGTATCAATTTATTAAATTTTCCCAAAGATAATCATTATATATACTATCGTTTTTTAAAGCAGGAATATGGTAATACAAAAAGCGGCGGCTGAACTTCCTACAAAATCCGGCTTATTTACTATATATGTGTACGAATGTTCAGATAAGAAAGAACATGTAGCTTTAGTGAAAGGAACCATAAAAGAAAATATGGTCGTAAGGATGCATTCTGAATGTATGACCGGAGATGCTTTCCATTCTTTACGATGCGACTGCGGCGAACAATTGCAGAAATCGATGAAGATCATCGCTAAAGAAGGCGGCATCTTACTTTATCTAAGGCAGGAAGGCCGCGGTATAGGATTGTTAAACAAGATAAGAGCTTATGCTTTGCAGGATAAAGGCCTGGATACAGTAGAAGCAAACGAGCACCTCGGATTTGTCGCCGACGAAAGAGATTATAAGATAGCCGGCGAAATACTAAAAGACTTAGGCATCAATTCGATAAGACTGTTGACCAACAATCCTTATAAGATAAAAGATCTAGAAAGGCACGGCATAAAAGTTTCTGAACGCATGCCTTTATTGGTAAAAGCGACCCTGCAGAATAAAAAATATCTTAAAACTAAACAAGAAAAATTAGGGCATATACTGAAAAATGATTGAATTAGACGGAAATTATGGAGAAGGCGGCGGCGCTTTAGTGAGAACTGCTCTTGCCCTTTCTGCACTGACCGGCCAGGAATTTAAAGTGACAAAGATCCGTTCAGGAAGAAAAGATGCCGGACTGAAAGCGCAGCATCTCACTGCCATAAAAGCGCTGAAAGAATTATGCAAGGCGCAGACCAACGATATCGAACTTGGCTCTACAGAATTATGGTTCAAGCCTGGCAAGATAAAGAAAGGCACTTATGATATTGACATC
>CAYHKV010000074.1:0-5853 GCA_964357125.1 uncultured Methanosarcinales archaeon
GAAAAATTAGACCCTCGATTGCAAAATCACAAATTAGTCTTGTGGTTTATTGAAAAATATCAGCCTTTATGGAAGCTTTTAAATTATATTATCATGCTTAAGCCAGATTCTAAAGGGCTGCATATAAAATGGAGGCTGCAGCAGGAAAAGGAACTGAAGCTGAAGGATGGGCAAGGCATGAGCAAGAAAGAGATTGAAGCTTTTGTAGAACCTTTCATGCCCTTTACTTATGTCTGCTATGAGCTGATAAGGCCTGATGTGAAAGTAATGATAAACGATAAGCATGATTTTTACAGAATTTTATTCAAGAAATAATCTGGAAAATTTTTAGAAAACAATTTAAACTCTAAATCCCTTCTATTGATAATGGGCATCTTAAACAAGATACTTTTCTGGAGGCATGATGATGAGGTGGATTTCGACCGGTTGGCAGATGATCAGCTGAAAAGATCGCCGCATTCTGATCTGGGATTGGACCAGGATAATCTCGGTTTTGATGAAAAACCTTTATTTCCTGAAACAGAATCTGCAAAACCAGCGATGCTGCGAGAATCCCCATATAGGCAGACCATGCAGCCGCAGATGATTTCTTCAACGGATAAAGAATTAGAGCTTATCAGCAGCAAATTAGATACCATAAAAGCGATGCTGGCTTCTTTAGACCAGCGGACTGCAAACTTAGAAAGAGCAGCCGGTGTGCAGCAGAAACGAGATAGGTTATGGTAAAAAATAATAGGATCCTGTTGTTATTTGCCACTATTTCAGCTGGCATAGTAGGTCTTGATCAAATTACAAAATATCTTGTAAGATCTCTAAGGCCCGATCTAGCGGCTGGTGTGCTGAGGATACATTACGTGGAAAATACCGGCGCAGGATTCGGCCTGCTGAAAGGGCAGATGCTGATATTAGCCGTAATTTCCGCCATTGTCGCAATAACCACCATAATGTTTTATAAGAAGATTCCGCAGGATAAAATCGCGCAAGTGTTATTCGCCTTATTTTTAGGAGGAGTGCTTGGCAATCTGATAGACAGAGCATTACGCGGATATGTCATTGATTTTTTTGATGTTACTTTCTGGCCGGTGTTCAATATCGCTGACATGGCTATCTCTATATCAGTTATCGGATTGGTGTTATATTATTGGAAGAATGAGAAGAATAGATAGGAAGATAAAAAAAGATAAATAATAATTGGAAAAAATAATCAGATAATTCTTACTGCACACAACTATGTGCTTTATATCCTTTTTCCCAGGCTTCTTCTTTAGTAGCAAACCATAACCTGCGCTCTTTCTGCACTTTCTTGGCCCAATCACATTTAGGCTCATGATATACGTTACTGCGCTTGCTGGCCATATACTTGCCCGGAGTAAACTTTGAAGCCGGTTTAGAAACTGGTTTGACTTCTTGCTTTTCTTCCTGCACTTCAATTGCTGGCTCAGATGATTCAAAAACCACGCTTGCAGGATCTGGATTCAAAGGGTTTACGTATTCTTTAACCTCTTTGACAACTTTCCTTCTGGGGAAGCTGGTCAACAGGCCTATCAGGGCAGCCAGGGTAAGGACAACGAATAGATTGTCATAAAAATACCATATCAGCATCAGATCGACCAACAATAATAAGAATACCAGATATAGTAAATTGGCGCCTTTGGTATTATAGGTAGCTAATCCGGCTACTGAAAGCAGCAATAAGAATAACAGACCGGCCAATTCCAATGAAGCGAACCTGCCTTTGCTGGATGCTACCATCTGTACCAAGCCGAAGAAAAGTACAGTCAATAATAACGAATGAAAAAATAATTTTAAGCTTTGTCTGGATTTCATGGTTCTTTGCCAGGATCGCTTCTTTAAGAAGATTTCTATTGTCAAGTAGTTAATCGAGATTATATATGTTGATGAAGATGAGAGATTTCTTTCTTATGAGTGTAGAAATCGATCAGATGGTCGATAGCTGGTATTATTCCCCTATATACAAGAACGCCCACCTGTCTGCACTTGCCGAACTTTTCATGGTCTACTGATTTATCCTCCGCAACACTTACATCATCACTTAAAATAGCTTGTAATTGTCTTTGTGCAGAATTAAGCCCTTGCAATTGCACCTCATGGTAAGATCCTATGCCAAACTTAGGATCATTAGGGTATTTCTTTCCAGATCTTATGCTAGACTCTTTGAAGCGTTGTGTTGATTCGGCATATTCCTTATTAGCACAGCGTTCATAATCATTATTTTTATCAAGCAAAATAAAATCTTCTCTTTCAGCTACTAGATAGGTTCCGAAATCTACTAATGCGTTATGGACCGAGCCTTCGTACCTTACCGTGAAGGCCGGATCTGACCAAAATTCTCTTCTATCTTTTGTATATAAAGGCCGTTCAGAACGAGCAGCATCGCCAAGCGCTTTAAATAGATTATACATATGGCTTAAAGCCATCTGCACTAAAAAAGCAGATACATCAGCTTTTGTCTCAAACGCTTTAAGAAGCTGCTGGGGAGTGTAAATAGAAGTTTCTATGAGAAATTCTTGAATCCGGGGATTATGTGCTATCGGGTCGCAACTGCAATACGGTTCATACTTACCAGAAGCTACTGCAATTACCCCTTCTAAGGAAGATGACCAAATTTTATGGCTGCGTTCGATAAGCGCCGATTCTATTTTAGATTCTGCCATCATATAAATCAGAATTCATCCTCAAGATTCTTCAGATAGCCTTTCTTTTTTAAGAATGCCACTTCTGCTTTTCCCTGATATTTATGCACGATGTCGCCTTTTTCGTCTCCGCCTAATTCCCAAGGTTCTACGATGACCACATCATTCTCACGCACCCATAAGTTCCTTCGCAGCCTTCCAGGAATACGGCAGATCCTTTCCTTGCTGTCAAGACATAGGACTCTCATCCTGCTGCCGCCAAGACGCTGCTGCACTATGCCCAGAACTTCTTTCCTCTGGGGAAGCCTTACCCTTATTACCTGCATTTCCGGATCTTCTTGTTCTGGCATAAAGATAATATTCTGAAGGGTATTTATAAACATTTGTAGAAAATTTATCTTCGGTGGAATGTAAAAGCATTTAAAGGCAGAGCTTCTGTTCTCTAAAAAAGGGGTCAAATGGGAAAAAGAGTTGAATCGCCGTCTTCTATAAACACATTCAAGCAGTGCCAACGGAAATATTATTACCAGTATATAGAAAAACTGCCTACATTCCCCAGCATACACACGGTAAGGGGCAGCATAGCACATTCTTGTCTTGAACATATCTATGACCTAGACGCAAGCATGCTGACCGAACAGAATTATAAACAGAAATTCCGGGAAGCCATACAAAAATTGCTGGTCTATCATTGGAACGCCAGCAAAGAAGAAGTTGAAGGGCTGCATCTTAATCCTGACCAGCTGAGGTTCTATTTTGAAGAGACCATGCTGATGCTAATAAATTGGACCAACCAATTTCTCGAAAAGCTTGAGATGACTATGCTGGAAAAGAAGATAAGCCTGCAGGAAGCGTTCCAATACTTGACACCGATAAGAGAGATGCAATATCATTCGGATAATTATTCGGTGCGCGGATTTATAGATGCCATACAGCATTTAGAGGATGAAGTGCATATCATAGATTACAAAACCAATTCAAGCCTGGAAGTCAAAGATTCCATAAGACTTCAGCTGGCTATATATTGCCTGTTATACTTTGAAAAACACGGAAAGATGCCTTCAAAAGTAGGCATATTTTTTCTACGCCATAAATTAAAACTGATCTCAGTGGATGAAGATCTGCTGCGGATGGCAAGAAAAGAGATTGAACTGATACATGCGCATACTTCAAGAACAGAAAAAAAGGAAGATTATCCCACAACAATAGGCCATCTATGCAAGTGGAACAGCGGACAATGCGATTTCTATGAAACCTGTAAGCCGCATGACCAGAAATAGATTGATCATGCGCTTAAAGATTTAGGACCTACATTTTAGGATCATTTCCCAAAAGCCTGAAAACTCATGCCGATGATGTCCTGATATACACCCACATTCTGCAGGACAAAAGTTTCTACTACCGCTCCTAAAATCAGGAAGAGCAGACTGAAAAGCAACAGATATAGATTAAACCCAAAAACTTCCAGGAATCGCTGTGAATCGAATTGTTCCAAGATCACATCCTTGGAGATGACACTGCCCGATATCGCGGCCAGGAAATAAGAGATGCCTTCCAATATCATGTGCGGAAATACTATCAGCATTATCAATGCAAAAAAATACAGCGGATGCTGGCCGGCGAACATAGACGCTCCTTTCGCAGTAAGGCCAAAAACAGTGCCCCATACCGATGCGTTCCATACGATGAGTAAGATCGCTCCGTCGCCAGTGAGTAGAGCAAGGATGAAACAAGCAACTAAAACTAAAAAATTGTTGCTCAATAGGTCATAAAACAATCCGCTGGAAAATATGCCGGCGACTGCTGAACCAGCAAAGCCCTGTCCGAAACGGATCTCTAATTGTTCCCTGAATAAGTTATTAGATTGAAATTCCGGAAGGAAAATTGTAGCTATGGAATATACCAACAAGACTCCTAAAAAAAGAAATAAATAGATCCGCACGATTTCTATATCATCGCGCCAAAGAGCGCGAAGACTTACTTTGCGTTCCATGCTTTCCTGCCTTTCTTCTATCGAAAAAATCTTGTATAATTCAGGAATGAGCAGCATTGAAGTGAATGCAACAGCCACTAATGCCGGATCTCCGGGAAATAAAATAGAGGCGATGATGATACCGATGATAGAATATCCTAAACCCAGCAGAAAAGCATATCTCCCTTTTTGTTCAAGCCAATCTTCAGGAAAAATATGTTCTAAGACCAAATTACACCTCTTTTATGGATAACTAAAGTTTTTACGTTTATATAGTTTGCTGTTTGCAGATTTGGATTGTAGCATCTGGAGATTTTGATGCAAAATCCTTTTAAATAATGGAGCTAAAATGAGCTTATGATAAAAAACCATATCAAAACGGTATTGCTTTTAGGAGCGCTTACGGGATTATTTCTTCTGATAGGCGCCTTGATAGGCGGACAGACCGGCCTTTTAGTCGGCTTAATTTTCGCCGGCGGGATGAATTTTGTTTCTTATTGGTGGTCTGACAAGATAGTATTATGGATGTATAAAGCTAAGGAAGCCGATAAGAAGACTTATGATAAATTATATTCAATAGTAAAAGAACTCGCTACTAAAACAGAACTTCCTATGCCTAAAGTTTATCTGATAGAAACAGCGCAGAGCAATGCTTTCGCTACCGGAAGAAATCCTAAACACGCTGCAGTGGCAGTAACTACGGGTATAATGCAGATATTAGATGAAACTGAATTGAAAGCGGTATTAGCGCATGAGTTCGGCCACATCAAAAACAGAGATATATTGATCTCAACTATCGCCGCCACTATCGCAGGAGTCATCTCTTATGTAGCTATGATGGCGCGCTGGTCGGCCATATTCGGCGGCATGAATAACCGCGACGAAAACGGAAATAGCAATATCTTAGAATTGCTAGTTTTATCTATAATGGCTCCTTTGATGGCCATGATCATCCAGTTAGCAATTTCAAGATCAAGAGAATATCTGGCTGATGAGACTGTAGCGAAAACCATAAAAAATCCTCTTGCTCTGGCATCAGCATTACAAAAGATAGAAAAAAATGTGCATAATAATCCATTCGCACGGATGGGAAAAACCGAAGCGACTGCGCATATGTTCATATCCAATCCGCTGAAAGCAAGCGCATTCCTGGAATTATTCTCAACCCACCCATCGACTGAAAATAGGGTCAAAAGATTGAAGGAGATGAAATTATGAACTTTAAAA
>CAYHKV010000075.1:0-5849 GCA_964357125.1 uncultured Methanosarcinales archaeon
TACGGAATTATTGCTGTTCTGCCCAGAAACGGTCAAGTATGCTTCTGACTCGTAATGGGTGTCAAATTCTTTCAAGGGAAGATCATATCCCTGCTTAGCCAAATCGATCGCGCGCACGATGTAGTTCAAAGGGATCTTATTATCTGCAGCCTCTTTCATAGCCACCTGCACTTCCTTGTGTTCCATGGGCTTTTCTTTATTTTTTGCAGCTTCAATGAGTTTAGATAATTTTTCATTCAAGGTTTTGCTTCCTGCGACTAAACTGGCGACTTTTTCTTCTTCTCTGGTTTTCCACCATACAAAATCTTCAATTTCCGGATGATCCAGATCAAGGCAGACCATCTTGGCAGCTCTTCTGGTAGTGCCTCCAGATTTGACGCTTCCGGCAGCTACGTCAAATATCTTAAGAAAACTCATAAGTCCTGAACTGTATCCGCCTCCGGTAAGATGTTCTCCTTTTCCTCTTAGATTAGAGAAGTTACTTCCGGTACCGCTGCCATATTTGAATATCCTCGCTTCTCTGGTGAGAAGGCTGAAAATTCCGCTGGGCCTTACTAAATCGTCAGTAACACTTTGGATAAAGCAGGCGTGGGGCTGGCTTCTGGTATAAGCATCTTTGGAGAATTCTAATTTTTTAGTTACCGGATCAACATAGCTGTGACCTTGAGCAGGGCCGGTCAATCCATAAGCCCAGTTCAATCCGGTAGTGAACCACTGCGGGCTGTTGGGAGCGGCGTATTGATGTATGATCATGAAAACCATCTCTTCATAAAATATGTTGGCATCCCTTGGCGAAGAAAAATATCCGTATCGTTCTCCCCAATGTTTCCAGCATCCCGCAACCCGGTGGGCAACCTGTTTTATGCTGGTCTCGCTGCCGGTTATGACTTTTCCATTTTCATCCAGAAGAAGTTCGCCTTCTTCGTTGCGCAAAGGCACGCCGGCTTTACGGAAATACTTCTGCGCAAGGATGTCTGTAGCGACCTGGCTCCAGAAATTAGGCACTTCGATGTCATTCATCTGGAATACCGAAGAGCCATCGGAATTTTTTATGGAAGATGAACGCTTTTCATAGGAACACATCTCAAAAGGGCTTACTCCTTCTTTAGTGAAATATCGCTTTACCTGAATACCTTTCTGTTCTGCAAGCATACTTTTGTGTTCCATCTTATCCATCCTCCTTTTTGTATATGACTAAAAGAGAGCCCTCTCTCTTCGACCAATTTTCCAGCCCCTACTAAATTAATCTTTTTTTTGTTTTAACTGGTAAACTAAAAGACTACATAAAGATTTGTTTTCTTTGTTGCGTAGTCCTATACTCATCCATAGTAGTTACTCACCTTTTTTTCTGGGAAGTAGATGGCGAAGGTTCTGATTTAAATAGATTTTAGTATTGAGAAATATGCTTTCTAATAAGTAGGAAGGACTGTTTAATGACAAAAACTCTTAAAAAGATACAAATTATCCCTTCAATAGATGATTTTTTGGAAGAAGGCTGCGGCCAAGAAAGTGCGGGAAGATTTACGGTATCTTGAGAAAAGAACCCGGCAGTTGAGAGAATTTTCTGATAAGGCTGATGAACTGAGAAAAAGGCTTCAGGAAATACGCGCGTCTTTAGAAAAAGTGAAAGCAGAGGTCATAGAAAGATATGAAGAGGAAAAGATCAAGCCCTGGATAGATCCCCAGTTTGATGTCCAGATATCGGCATTGGCAGGAGAAGAGATTGCAGCCATAGAAAATTTAGAACATAATATCGATGGATACCTTGAGCTGGCGGGCGACCTTAAATCAGTTTCAGAATTGGACGAACTGATCACCTTGCTGCAGGAAGAAGAATTGCAGATCGAAGCAAGAGAAAAACAGAATGAGCAGATCATAATCCGGATGGAAGCAGAAACTCTGGCCGGGAGATTAAGCGCAAGGTCAGAAGATCCTCCTGCTCAGAAAACCAAAGATGGAGTCTCTTGGAAAAAAATAGTCCTGGTCAGCAGGGAATTAGGCGGAAGATTAGAATGCGGCCGCGGAAGGCATAGCTGCAGCTTGTTATTTCCAAAAGGAAATCGGCCGGTGCCTCTTTCGTCCGATGTAAGCACCACTGCCTTGGCAGAAAAGATAAGGGAACAGTTATTATATTCACTGCCTAAACATAAGATCCCTAATGCGACGTTACTGAGAAATGCCCTTAAACAAGGAGATCTGCGGAGAGCGGCATGATCCAAAGAGTTATCAAAATAAGTTTTAATTTTTGTAAATTGCAGCTAGATTGTATAAACAGAGCTGTTTAGACTAAACTATTTTATGATTGTTTCTATCTTATATTTTGGGAAATCTAAATCTTTTTATTACTTAGGTTAGGTTTTCGTCTGAAATGAAAAGCCATCTTGATAAATTGATCACTTTTATTATTCCATTATTTATATCAATTATTTTAGGTATTTCCCAGATATATGGAAAAGAATACTTAAAACCAGTAATTATTCTGGGGGGTGGGGTTTTTGTAGTAGTCTTAATGATTTTTTCATTTGTTTATTTTTTACAAAAAAGAGAGGAAAGATGGGTTAAGAATGGTGACGTTCATGAAAAAATGAGTAAAAAATTAGATTTATTAGAAAAAGAAGTCTCTCAGTTAAAGATGGACTTCAACTATTGCGAAAAGTTTAATAAGCTTGAAAATGAAATAAACTATTTAAGAGGTAAATATGAACGGAAAAAGAGGCCAAATTGAACTAGCCATAGTTAAAGGATTGGCTTTAGCTTTAGTAGTAATCGGCGGATTTCTTATTTATGAAACTATTATTGCTAAAACCCCTGAAGGATTAGATATTGAATGTAAGTGGGATTGCACTGATGCTGATTGGAGCGAATGTTTTAATGGTTATAGTTATAGAGACATTAATTTGTGCGTTCCTAATAACCTTGTTTGTCTCGATAGTCAACCAAAACCAATAAATGTAAAAAATTGTTGAAGCTAATTATGTTTTAGTTACCTTTAAATAATTCTTAGGTTTACTCTGCTTATGATCTTAGAATCCCTTTATTTTTTCCTCCCAGCTTATTTTGCCAATATGGCTCCGGTGCTGCTAAGGTGGATCCCTTTTGGCGGAAAGCCGATAACTGAAAAATTATTTGGCAGCCATAAGACCTGGAGAGGATTGGTTGTGGCTGTATTGGCCGGCGGTTTAGTGTTTTGGCTGCAGAAAATAGCATATGACGCAGGTTTTACCAGCTTAGCATTGATAGATTATGCAGACTTTTCAGTCTTGCTTGGCTTTTTATTAGGGGCAGGAGCTATAATTGGAGATCTTGTAAAAAGTTATTTTAAACGCAAGCAGGGCATCAAGCCGGGAAATCCCTGGCTGTTCTGGGACCAGATCGATTTTGTCATCGGAGGGCTGCTGTTCAGTTTTTTTGTGTATGTGCCCGATGTATTGGTGGTTTTAGTTTTGGTAACCTTAAGCCCAGTCTTGCATGCGGCAGTAAATTATATAGGTTATCTGCTGAAGATAAACAAGAAGAAGTATTGATCTTTTTTGGGTTATGTTTACTCGCTGAAATTAAGGGGCGGAATGGGATAAACCGGAAGACATTTCTGTCAGTAAGCTTTAAATAATCTCTAGGATTAATCAAGATAATGAAATATACCTTAGATGATGTTTATGGATCTGCTGGAAAGGAATTGACTGATAAAATGCTTGCTGTTGTAGGTAAAGAAAATATTGTTGAATGTTTTTATAAGCCAAATAAAGGATTAGATAATAAACGCCCGTATGACCTGTGCCATGAAGGAAACTCTGGTAAGTTAGAGCGGGCAATCATGGATATTCTTACGGCAGCTCATGGTGGTTAGTTTACTAAAAAAAATTCAACTTATCTATGTTAAGTCTGGGTGAGTTTATCTCCCCCAAGGAGTGTAACGACGCAGAGTCAAATTTAAGTTTCAAATTAATCCGACTGTAAGGAGACTAAAATTTAGGGAATTCTTTTTATCTAATATATACAGTAAATAATACCTCAAGGGCAAGAAGTAAAAAATGATTATTTTGATTAAATATATCTTATTTTTATTTTAGCGGATTTTGTAGGATCTGAAAAAGTTGGTAGACTGGCAGAATCAAACAGATAGATATCTTCCCCGTTCAGGAATCTCGGGGAGTCATATAAATTCCCAAGAGATGAATCAACTAATAGCCAGGATCCTGCATTATGTTCAGAAGGAACATGAACTTCTGCAAGGCTATGTCCAATTCTTGGTTCTGCTTTTCCTCTAACTGTTTCATAAATGAAAGCATTTAATAGCTTTGCTCTTAAACCAAGTGCGTTAAGTAATCCTACTGTAAAAGTTGAAATTTCTTTACAATGTCCACTAAAAGAGCCAGTATCTTCAAGTTGTTGATATCTGCTTAAGAAATCATAATAATTATTTTTTTTGTTAGCGGCACCATTAGATACTTTCATAACAAAATCTAGTAAATCATGTAGTATCAATTCTAAATCATCTCTGCCACGGACTATTCCATCTATCAATTCAGGTTTAACTTCTTTTTTACGTGCTTCAATATCTGGAGAAATTTTAGTGTGTCTAACTGCGTCAGATAGTCTACCTGGATGAAAATCGATTGATGGATAAGAACTTTGAAATCTGTAATTGCCTGGCTCCACTACATGTAGTAACTCACTATGAAATATTGAATTATTTGTTGAATAAGATGCTCTTTTTGTGCCACTAGTTAATTCATCAAGAGTTTTAATAGAACCACCATATATTAAGTCTACTTGGAAATTTCTACCAGGTACAAGTTGTAAACTTAATTGTCCACCATGACCATTTTCTAAAGATGTTGGGATTTCACGCCATTCTTCAAGTGTTAAATCAATTCGTCCAAGTCTGGGGTCACCACTAGCTAACTCAGTTAAGTTTATGTATAGTGGTTGTATTGTACATCTTGCCATAATATTTAAAATTCAGGTGGACATTTATAAATTTTCCTAAAAATAGTTACTTTGGGGTGGTACTTTAGCCTATTGCCTCTTTTTCAATTAAAAAGAAATCCCGTTTTTTAGAAACTTAAATTTTATTGGACTTATCTATCTATTAAGGTGCCATTGCAATTGTCTGGTCAAAGAATATGATGAAACTCCTCCGGCAGCCAGATATCCGGCGGTAAGAAGTATAGCAGCGAAGGGAAATGATGGGTTCAAGGCGATCGTCAATACAATCAATGAAACGGTCCTTATGAATAATATCGGCGCTTTGAGTTTTGATATTATATGTATGGTCAATGCCAATGAAAATAATCCTGCTGCGATAAAGGCATAGAAATCCTGTAAGAATATCGCTGTTTTGATCAATACTCCTATCGTTACTAGGTTATCTGTGACCAAGTCAAGATATTTTCCGGCGATACTGGTTTTGGTCAATCTGGCGATAACACCGTCAAATCCATCAAACAAGAGATGGAGCAAGGCAAAGAGGACCAATAAATAGTAGTTAGTGAAGAGAAAATATACAGCTAATAAACCAGAGATCAAAGAGAGGGCAGTGACTTGATCAGCCGTGACGCCTGCTTTGACTAATGGTTTGGCTATCCTGCTTAATCTATCGCTTCTGTAAGCTCTGAATTCTTTTATGTAGTCTAGTTTCATTTATATACCGTAACATATATAAAATAGTCCTATAAAAAGCTTACTATATGGGGTTAATAAATCTGCTGATAGGACTGGACGAGAAGATCTGGCACGGATACGAATCCGTTACTAAATATGCTAACCGTGAATTTGGCTGGAATAAGTATGATATGGCGAGGATATCTGACAAAGCCGCGCAGGGTTCTTTTTTTGCAGACGGAGTT
>CAYHKV010000076.1:0-5841 GCA_964357125.1 uncultured Methanosarcinales archaeon
CTTGATGGAAAAATAATAAAAACAGACGTATCCATCGCCAAGAACTACTTAAGTAAAGAAGAGCTTAAATCTTTGGGTAGAATCGTTTCAGCCTACCTAGATTTGGCAGAAGAAAGGGCACAAAGAAATATTCCTATGACCATGGAAGATTGGGCTAAGAGATTAGATTCATTCTTGGAATTCGATGAGAGAGAAATCTTGCAAAATGCTGGAAAAATCACTCAAAAAATTGCTAAAGAACATGCTGAATCTGAATTTGAGAAATATAGGATTATCCAAGATCGGCTATTTCAGTCTGATTTTGATAAATTCAGTCGAAAGTTATTAGGGGATCAGAAATGAAGAACATTTAGATACAATTAGGAAAAAGTATTATAACCACGCAAAATATCAATATATCAAAAAAGAAGAAACAATTATGGGCCATGGATACTTGCAAAAATTGTGATCATCACCGGATAAAGGAAATATTAACTAAAAATAATGCTCTCTTAAAAAAAGATTATTGCCGGCGTTTCGAGCAGGAATTGACTTCTTTAAAAACCTGTTCCCGCTTTGAAGAAAAAGAGAAACCGTCGACTATTTTTGCTATACTGGCTATATTTTCGATAGCTCTATCCTTCGCTGGAGTTATAGCAACTATTATTGAAGCTTTTGAAGGTTGGGAAGATTCGTTATGGTGGGTTATTATAGGTTCTATTTTTTTCTTTGGTTTGGGCTGTTTGTTTGCGTATCTTGACGAAAGATAAAAATATACTGCTTCTCTCTCACCAATACCTTTTTATCTCCCTACAACATCCCAATCGCATGAAAGCACCTTTCGGCAAACTCTGGCTCTCGCCTATGGAAAGCGTCTCCGATTTCGGTTTCAGAAAGCTCTGCCACAGCCACGGAGCTTCTTTAACCTTCGTAGAGATGCTCTATGCGGATGCAGTAGCCAGAAAGAACAAGGCTTCTTTAGAGCTGATAGATTCCTACGATAAGAAAATACCTACCGGCATACAACTTTTAGCAAATAAACCGATAATCCTAAAAAAAGCGTTAGAAGTGATAGAAAAACTCCCCAACCTTTCCGTAGTTGATCTGAATTTCGGCTGTCCTTCGCCGAAAGTGATCGCTTCCGGCAATGGTCCTGCTCTGCTGAAACGCACCCAGAGGATGACTGAACTTCTTACTACATTAAAGAAATACTCACCATATCCCTGCGGCATAAAGATAAGATTAGGACTAAACAATACCGACAAAGCAAATAAAGTCTATCTCAGAACCTTAGAGATAGCCAACAGCGTAGGATTGGATTACATCACCGTACATCCTAAGACGGCCAAAGAATCTTCACAAGATCCGGTAGATCATACTGCATTACAGGAGATTATTGATAATGCAACCATTCCGGTAGTGGGAAACGGTTTTGTGACTGACGGCAAGAGCGCCAAGAAATTATTTGACATGGGCTGTTCAGCAGTGATGGTCGCCAGAGCAGCGGTAGGCAATCCCTGGATCTTTCAAGATATAAAAGATTATTTAGATGACAAAACCACTTCAAAAAAGAGAACTGCCAAGGATTATGAATCTGCCTGGCTGGAGTATTCGGCTTATGCTACTAAAAAGAAATTCTATGATTATCATGAAAAAGTGTTCCGTCTCAGGATGAAGGGCGACTTAAGTTATCATGCGCCTTCACGAATATTGAATGGATAATTCTACAAAACATTTATATATCAATTGATATATTAACAACTATGCAAGCTTTGGAAAATCCTTTTGTACGTTCCCCTACCTTAGATACAGTGCTGATGGTAGAAAAAACTATTGAAGAGCATAGTGGAGAGTATACCAGAACGGAATTATGGAAAAATCTTCCCAGAAAAGTGATGTGGCAGACCTTTTTGGTAATTTTAGAATATCTCCAAAGCATCAATAAAATTGCTTTTGATAAGGAAGATAAGGTAGCCTACATCTGGAATCCTAATCTAGCCAGGATGCTTAGAAAAAGGAAAGAAATCACGATATGATAAAAGCTTCAAAAGTGGTATTTATCTCGGACGAGCTTGAGGATGATTTTAATTCTCTTAAAGGAGATGATCCTATCAGGAAAGCGATGACCAGGGCCATTGGAGATTTGAAGGAGAATGCTTTTTCTGGAATTCAAATACCAAAAAGACTTTTCCCTAAAGAATATGTTCAGAAATATGGCATAACAAACTTGTGGAAATATGATTTGCCTCGTGGTTGGAGACTTCTTTATACAGTAACTAGTGATAATGAAGTAGAATTGATCTCTGCTATTTTAGAATGGTTTGATCATAAAAATTATGAAAAGAGATTTAAGTACTAAACCAGATATATCCCTTCTAAAGAACGTTCTATTATCCCTCGGCAGTTCCCCATCTTCTGCAGTACTTTGAAGTCAGCAGAAGCTTTCCTGATCTGTCCTACCCTATCTAATATCTGAGCATACAGTCTTATCAAGTCCCCTTCCAGTAAATTGCTAAGCTTCAATACTTCAAAGAAAGTTTTTCCGCTGTAAACCGGATATATCAAAGTAGTCATTATCTGTAGATCCTCGAACTTCTTCTCCTTGGATAAATACTGGTTATTCCTTATAACTTTGATCAACTCATGCAGTTTTTCATTTTTGAAAGTCTGTTTGAACTCATGTCCGATGCGTGATTCATAAGCTAAGGCACATAGCAATAATAATATCTGATATTCATCCAATTGTTCAACTACGTCAGTCGCGAAGATCTCACCCATGGTTATTTCATCAGCAAATACCTGTGATGAGAAATGTCCTTTGACGGTGAGAGTGCCATTTTCAATATAATTATACTTGGTAAGCAGTTTCACGATGTTGTTATATCTATATAGCAAAACTTTAGTGGGAATCTTAGCATAATTCTCTCCGAACTGTTGATAAGAATAGAAACTCATCCTCAATATTTTTTCAATGTCCTTTGGAGTATGTAAATTTATCAGATTAAGCACGGTATTGATAGATAATTTAAACTGCGATTTGATGGGATCGATATCTTTGGCGGTGATCTTCTTTATCTCATTGTAGTTGAAAGTAGGCCGATAGATCATGCTTATGGCATATCCGTGAGTGTCTATGCCTCTTCTTCCGGCCCTTCCGGCGATCTGGAAATATTCCTTGCTATTCAGATATCGGAAGTTATACCCGTCATATTTTCTTAAACTGTTAAAAATAACCGTCTTAGCCGGCATATTGATGCCTACGGCAAAGGTTTCAGTAGTGTACAGTAGATTTATTTTTCCCATACCGAACAGATCTTCTACCACTTCCTTGATTATGGGCAATAGGCCGGCATGGTGAAAAGCAATTCCCTGCTGGATAGTCTCTTTCAACAGCATAGTTGAAGTCAATCTGCTCACTTCGCTGGGCGCTTCTTCCAGCTTCTTGTTCATGTAAGTTAGCATTTCACTATCTCTTTCAAATAGATTCAATTTAGCCAATTCTTTCGCTTTGATCTGGCAGTCTTTCCTGGAGAAGCTGAAAAACAAAGCCGGCATCTTATCTTTTCCTAATTCTTTTATCAATTCTAGATGATTCGGTTCAGGAATCTTTTCTTTATGCCCTTTTTTTCCTGGAACGACGTGATGGTAATGCGGTATGCTTCTGGCTTCACGAATCTTTTCTAAAGTGGTTATGCCTAATTCGTAATCATAGAACTGATGTTCTAAGGGAACATATCTTTTTGTCGATACTACGGTCTTGACAGTATGTCTCTTGATGGCCTGGATCCAGTTGCTGAATTCCTGTGCGTTAGGGATAGTAGCTGACAAGCATAAGAAGCGAACTGTCTCGGGACTGTAGATGACTGATTCTTCCCAGACATAGCCTCGTTCTATATCGTTGATGTAATGGATCTCATCAAAGATGACATAAGCGATGTCGTGAACTTCAGTATCGTTGCTTACTACCATGTTTCTATAGATTTCGGTAGTCATGATCAATACCTTGGCATGGGAATTGATGACGATGTCTCCGGTCATCAGGCCGATATTATGCTGGCCATATTCCTTACAGAAATCCTTATACTTCTGGTTTGACAATGCTTTTATCGGTGCGGTATAAATTATTCTTTTCTGGTCATCCTTATGCTTTTCGATGATAAAATCAGCGATAAGGGTCTTTCCTGATCCGGTAGGAGCGGAGACTACTACTGAATTGTTGTCTTCAATAGCTTTGATAGCTTCTTCCTGAAAAGGATCTAATGTAAAATTCTTGAATTTCATGATATGTGCTAAAAGGTAAAGAACCTATTTAAATATTGCTTCTAATAAATGAACTTAGTGAGGATGAATAAGAATAACATATAGAAAGTTATGAGGGCTATTCCGTGCATCCTGCTTATCTTTCTGCGATATCTCATCAGCAGTAACAGCATCGCGCTTATGAATACCAGCACCGGCAGTATAAAATAAAGCACTTCTGCTCCCATCGAAACCGGCCTTATCAGGGCTGCTAAACCGAAGATAAGCAATATGTTTGCGATGTTTGAGCCGACTATATTGCCTATAGCGATCTGTCCTTTGCCTGCCCGGGCAGCGGCGATGGAAACGCTCAATTCAGGCAGGGAAGTTCCTATGGCTATCAGGATAAGCCCGATAATCTCTTTAGGTATATTTAACATCTCCGCGAACAGAGAGGCTTTTATTACCGTAAAATTAGCGCCGGCTATGACTGCTGTTCCGCTTATAGCCATCAGTAAAAAATCTTTGAGAAGGGGTTTCCATATTTTTTTCTGGGTATGGTTAAATCCATTAAAAAAGCCGGCGATTATCCTTTTTGCTCCTTTTATAGTCTTAAACTTAAGGATATACCAAATATATTCCTTGAAATTATATTCCTTTTTCAGTTCTTCGCTTTTGTCAAAAAGATAGATTATATACCCGCCATAAAATAGCAGAAATACTATAGCTTCTACTCTGGTTATCAGCAGATCGACTGCGAAAAGAGCCAGCAGGAGCGCAGAAAACAGCATCAGGTATCCGTCCATCTTGACTGCATCTTTCCTGGTGGCTATGGCTGCGACTATGGCAGCTATCCCTAAGATGATTCCGATGTTGGCGATATTAGAACCGACTATATTGCCTATGATAAGCTCGTCCTGATGCAGAAAGGAAGCGCTGATGGAGGATGCCAGTTCAGGAAGAGAAGTGCCTACTGCTACAAAAGTAAGGCCGATGACGAATTCAGATACTCCTAGATGCCTGGCGATAGCCGAAGCAGCTTTGACAAAATAATCAGAACCTTTGATAAGAAAAAATAATGCTGCTGCAAATATAAGCGCGTCTATCAATACCATGGCTTAGATTGATTAAACTAAAGGAATTATTAAACCTGTCGCACGGTCTTTTCTATGTTTACTCCTCTTTTTGCCAATTCATCAATGATCTGCTGTGCGGGAGCGAAATGTTCCTGCGTATATGCGCCTTTGACATCTATTTTTCTGGTTCCGATCTCTGATGCAAGAATTGCAGCTGGAAAAGCGGTAGTGCGCATCATGGCAGTCAATCCAGTTTCAGGATCAAAATGGTCGATCATCTGATATTCTATAATTTTTCCGTTGCCTTCCCCGGTAGCGCGTAATAAGATGACATCTTCTTTTCCTTTGGGAAGCATATTCAACAAAGTTTTTTCTAATGTTGCTCGGTCTCCGATGCTATTTTGCAGTTCTAAATACTTTTCAAAATGGCCGGGATAGCGGATAGTCTTGTAATCTAAGTTTTTTACTTTGCCTAAATAAGTATCAGGCAAAGTGGAAGTGCCTCCTGAAGTGGTGCCGGCTTCCAATTCTCCGTATATGGGGAATG
>CAYHKV010000077.1:0-5833 GCA_964357125.1 uncultured Methanosarcinales archaeon
AGGGAAGGATCAACTATCGCGCTCATAAACATTAAACCTTTAAGAGAAAAAGATTTAGTTGAGCTTAAAAGAGCCATCTCTAAACTGCGAAAAACCTGTGAAGCTATCGAAGGAGACATCGCCGGATTCGGAGAGGATTATGTTGTGGCAGTGCCATATTTTGCCAAAATCCACAGAAATACTCTTTCGGCTGAAGAAGCTGAGCAGTAATTTTTATTTTTTAAATAATTTAATTTTTATTCTTTAATAGGAAAATTTAAAAACAAGGCTAAAAATAGTTTAAAACAGTACGCCACCGTCGCATCCAGAGAAACAAAGTTTCTGGGCGCGACAGTGAAAAATGCCACCGTCGCATAATCCGGTATTGCGCAGGATTGCTATGATGCGCGCGCATGAGAATGGCTGATGCCTATGATGAAAGCGCGTTCCTGCAGATATTCTGTTCCGAAAGGAATTCCCGGTTCAAATCCGGGCGGTGGCGCTCTTTTTTATTTAAGCAAAAAAAATATATTTTAACTTTATTTCTTCCTCTTAATCTCTTTGATACCGCCCATGTAAGGCCACAACACCTTAGGTATTTTGACTGTGCCTTCTTTGGTCTGAAAGTTCTCCAGAATAGCGATGATAGGCCTGGTATCTGTAAGAGCGGTGTTGTTTAGAATATGCACATACTCTTTAGTTCCATCTTTGCGCATAACTTTGGTATTTAATGTCACGGCCTGATAACTGGTACAATTGCTGCAAGAGGTAACTTCGCGGTAGGTTCCTTTTTTCTCGTTCTGTCCGGGAAACCAAGCTTCGATGTCATACTGCAAGGCCTGCTTATTACCTATATCCCCGGTACATATGGCTACTACCCGAAAGGGGATCTCTAATTCTTGAAATAATTCTTCAGAATTGCTCTGCATCTCCTTAAATAAGGCAGCTGAATCTTCTGGATCGCAGTAAATTATCTGCTCTACTTTATGGAATTGGTGGACGCGAAAAATACCTTTGGTGTCCCGCCCATGAGCCCCCAGCTCTTTTCGAAAACAGGCGCTGACACCACAGATTTTCAGAGGTAATTCTTTCTCATCTAATACTTGACCTTTCTTCAAGGCAACCAAAGGATGCTCAGAAGTGGCTATTAAGTATAGATCTTCATTTTCAATCTTATACAATGTTTCTTCGAATTCTGATAGATTAACTCCCCCTTCAAGCGCAGCCCTATTAAGCATATAAGGAGTTTGGATCAAGGTGTAGCCCTTTTTGTTTAAGCGGTCCATGGCAAAACGCTGCAGGGCCTGGCTTAATAAGACCGCTTCATTTTTTAGATAATAAAATCGCGCTCCGGAATTTTGAGCAGCGGTTTCTAAATCAATCAGATCCAATTCCAGCCCCAATTCTATATGGTCCTTGATGGGAAAATTAAATACCGGCTTTTTGCCCCATTTTTTAACTTCCTTATTGTCATTTTCATCTTTTCCTGCTGGAACAGATTTGTCTAAAACATTGCCAATCTTTTTTAATGCCTCATTACGCTGAACGAGAAATTGATTTGCGTTATTTTCTCTTTCTTTGATAGACTCTGCTACTTCCCTCATCTCGGCTATTTTCTTGACCGCTTCTTTCTCTTTTTTCTGTTTTTTAGCCTGATTTATCTCTTCAGAAACAACATTGCGCTTATGTTTTAATTCTTCGACCGCTTTAAGCTCTTTTTTCCAGCGTTCGTCTGATTCCAAAACCTGATCCACAATTACAGGATCCCTTCCTCTTTTCTTTTCTGATGCTTTGACTGATGCCGGATTTTCGCGGATTAATTTAATGTCTAACATGATAGCTCTGGGAAGACTTAGTTTATATAAATATTACTGTAGCGTGCTCTATTTAAAACCAAAAGTATATAAAGGCAGAAAGCAATTCTTAACTAAAAAGAGGACCATGAAAAAGAGATTAGTTATACTTATGGTATTAGTTGTTCTTATGGCTGTTTTTTCTTCAGCAGATGTCGATACCGGCTATCCCTGCGCCTACGGCTGCGAACTGCTTAACGATGAAAGCAATACTTATTATTGTAATCCGGAGACCAACACTTGTTTTCTGCAGGAAAGCGCGGCAGCTGTAAATCAGACCCCTAATGTGACTGAAACTATCGCTGCTCAAGCAGTTGCAGCGACTACTGAAGAAAAGATAAACACCTTAGAACAAAACTTAGTGGCATTGCAGGAAAGCCTTACGCAGGTGACTTCCGGTGTCTCTCTTACGAGCGAAGATATCCAAGCCATCAAGCTGCAGCTTTCATCTTTGGAAAACGACCTGACCGTATTAAAGTCAAATATAGAATTGTTGTCAAACACCAATCAGCAGATAAATTCCCAGACCGGTTCCCTAGCGACTGGATTGGCCGGACTGCAGAATAGCGTGCAACAGACCCAGCAGACTTTAGACAATGTGCAGCAGACTTTAGATCAAAAACAGAGCCTCAATAATTTCCTGACCATAGCATTTTTAATTCTTCTTGCCATAGGAGTAGGAGGAGGAATCATATATTATCTGACCAGGAAACAAAAAAATATCAATCCGGAAATAATCAATTATATCACCAACAACATAAAACAAGGGAAAAAATTCTCAGAGATAAAACAAAACTTATTGAAAGCAGGATGGTCTGAAGAAGATGTATCCTGGGCTTACAAGCAGACAGTAAAACAAAATTACAGCTCATTCAAGCAAGGTTCTTCTTCGGTCGATCAAAAGGATAGTAAAGTAACAAAGAAAACTGTTCCAGGAGTTACAAATGATCCTAAAAAGATGGTCAGCATAGCTATTGTAAGCGTTCTTCTTATCGCAGGAGTCTTATTGCTTTTACGCGGCGTATCTACAGGAAAAGCCATCGAATTCCAAAAATTTATCGGCGGACAGAAAAACGGCACTTCCGGAGAAGTAACTTATGCGGTTGAATGCACGCCGCCGCATATCTTAAATCCAACTAAAGACGGATGCTGCCTTGATACTGATAGTTCAGGTGTATGCGACACTACTGAAGCTAGGCAAGGGCAAGTCACTGGTGGCGCTTGCAGTGATAACAATCAATGCCCGAGAGGGGAATATTGCATAAACCAGAGATGCGGAAATTTAGCGGCGTTATACACCGGACAGGGAGACTGCAGCAAGATGTGCAATTATTATGTCGTAAAGATGTTAACCAGCGATGGAGAAACTTATAGCGTAAAACCCAAGAGAGGAAGCTATACTGCTGCAGGAGCATTAGAATGGAAGCTGTTAGAGATGCCTCAATACTGCAAAGGAGAAGAACCCATAGTGGCGATCAACGTGATAAGAAAAAGGACTGGAGAGATAGTCAATGAAGAAGTCATCACTCTTAAACAAGGGCAGACCAGCCAAGTATTGGCCCATCCTGACCTGCCCAAGATCGCTTTCACCTTAACGGCAGATACGGTCTATGAAAGCTGTCCGAAGTGAAGTCTTATTCTAATCCCTAATTGAGTATTTCTAAGAAAAAAATTTCCAAAAATGGAAGCAAAAGGGCCCCAAAGAGGGGGTGAGGGTGGTAGAACTATCTAAGGGACCCTTGCTCGCATCGTTATATGTGACCAACTTGCGTTGGCTTTTGCCACATTTAGTGATAAAACACAAATAATATATAAATGTTACTCTTTTGTATACTGGTTGCTTGAAAGGAGCCTTACGACCGGAAATCATATAAACTATAGCCATTATAGTTGCTATAGTATGCCAACGACAATCCAGATCAGCAATGAAACAAAAAGCTTGATAAGCTCTTTTGGCTCTAAAGAAGATACCTATGAAGACATCATAAAAAGGATATATAATTTAGCGGTCAAAGAACAATTAAGAGAATTTCTGCTTTCTTCAGAGAACACCATCTCAATAGAGGAAGCGAGGAAGGAATTGGATAAGAAATGGCCAAGGTCGAAATAGTAAGATCATTATTCCTTGAGATCCAGAGTAAATTTAAAGGAGAATCTCATGAGGTTATTGACCTTTTGGAATCCATTGAATCCTCTCCGCACAAGGGAAAATCTCTTGGAAATGTAGGGAACATAGCTATTAAAGAGATTAAGTACAAAAACTTCCGATTTTATTTTATCACCGATGGATTTAAATCAAAGTGCATCAATGAACAAGAGCTAACTGATCTTTTATTAAAATTTGTACGGATGTCTGACAAAAATCACCAGCAGAAGACTATCGAGGAGATAAAGCAGGTATTAAGGACGATCGGAGCTGGCGGATTTAAGTGAATTATTAATAATTAATTTTCTCAAAAAATTCCTTAAGCAATCTCTGATAATCCTTACTGACAATAAGCCCTTCCCTCGGCAGGCAATTATGATAGCTGGGCCAAGTGAACCGCTCATCAAGAAAAATAACCACCCCCTTATCAGTTTCGCTTCTTATGCATCTGCCGGCGGATTGTATACATTTAGACATCGCCGGGAAGATGTAACCATAATCCCATCCTTTGTTAAATTTTTCTTCATAGTACCGTATCATTTCCTTGGTTTTCAAGTCAGGACGTGACAACGGCAAGCCGACCACCAACACCCCATTCAATAGATCCCCCGGAAAATCCACCCCTTCGGCAAAATTAGCGCCATTCACACCAAGCAATATTCCGCCTTTCTGTTTTTCACTTTTGAATGTCTCTAAAAATAGGTCTTTGTCTTCCTTGCTCATCTCTTTCTGTTCCCAAAATAATTTTTTGTTGGATCTTATATGCTCACTGATCTTATCCCTCATATAATATGACGGAAAGAAAAGAGCCACATTACCCGGAATCATAGAAGTTATCTCTGAACATATATCAGCTATACGCTTGTACATGGCGTCGCCGCGAAGAGTGAATTTAGTGCTGGTTTCCGGAACTATGATGCTCAGCTTGTTTTCTACCGGAAAAGGAGAACCATATTCTTTTTCTACCCCACGTTCTATGCCAAGTATATCTTTATACATGAAAGTAGGCTTTAAAGTTCCGCTCATTATTACACCAGCATGAATCTGGCTGAATATTTCTTTGGATATGATCCTTGGATCAAGACAGGTATAACTCAATTCTATTATGGGAGAGAACCTACTTTCTTTCTCACATATAATCCTTGCAAAACCTGCATCTTCTCCCTTCCAGGCTTCTAAAAAAGCAGCGATTCCGCCCAGATAACTTTTCTTCTGCTTGCGCCGCACTTCTTCTGCTGCTAACTCTAATTCGTTTATCAGCTCATCATAATCTGAAAAAGCAGCAACTTTAGATATAAAATCCTGCTTCGAGATCAATTTTTCTTTTGAGAATTCATATGTATTGCCGGAGGGATTATTTAATTCATTCAACTGGGTAAGGATACGCATCAATTCCTGAAGCCAGAACAATAATCCGTTATATCCGAACTTCTTCGCTTCCATTACCGCATTTTTTAGGGTTATGCTGGAAAGTGTTGAGCTTACCATATCAGTTATCCTTGCGGGAAGATTATGGCCTTCATCTACGATCAAGATTATATCTTCCAATGAGATCTCTAATTTAGCCAAAAAATTATTTCTCACAAAAGGATTGAAGAGGTAATAATAATCACCTATTATGACCGCTGCATTTCTTGCTAAGGCTAACGAAATTTCGTAACTGCACATGTTCTGTTCGTGGCAGAAGGTGATCAATTCCTGATTATGTTTCGCTCCTGCCGTCAAAAGATCCTGTACTGCTTTTTTGGCTTCTACAGTCAATTGCTGTTTGTTTTTAACCCTGGTATAAAATTCACATTCGCCTCTTTCTACCACCGATTTGCAGAATTCATTGAAATCTGTGCCGAACAGTCCG
>CAYHKV010000078.1:0-5781 GCA_964357125.1 uncultured Methanosarcinales archaeon
ATAACGTTTTACCGGTTCCTGGAGGACCATATAACAATATTCCTTTAGGCGGCCTGATGCCCATGCGCTTAAACACTTCAGGTTTCTTTAATGGCCATTCCACCGCTTCTTTTAATTTTTCTTTGATATCTTCCAATCCGCCGATATCATCCCAACCAACATCTGGAGTCTCTACTAATACTTCTCTCATAGCGCTGGGGCGGACTACTTTCAGCGCTTCTAAGAAATCCTCCTGAGTGACCATCAGTTTTTCGAGGATGTCTTTAGGGATGGGCTGTCCTTCTTCAATTCCCTCAACTTTAAGTTCAGGAAGTATACGTCTTAGTACGATCATAGCTGCTTCCTTAGCCAAAGAATTAAGATCAGCGCCTACAAATCCGTGCGTGACTCTGGCCAGCTCTTCAAGAACTACATTTTTAGCTAAAGGCATATGCCTGCTGTGGATCTTCAATATTTCCAAACGTCCTTTTCTATCGGGAACTCTAAGTTCGATCTCCCTATCGAATCTGCCCGGCCTTCTTAACGCGGCATCTAATTGATTCGGCATATTAGTAGCAGCGATGACAATGACCTTGCCCCTGCTTTTCAAGCCGTCCATCAAGCCTAGTAATTGCGCTACAACTCGTTTCTCTACATCTCCTTTAGTCTCTTCGCGTTTAGTCGCTATAGCATCGATCTCATCAAAGAAAATTATGGAAGGCGCATTCTGCTCTGCCTCTTCAAACTTCTTGCGCAGATTAGCTTCTGATTCTCCATAAAACTTAGAGATGACTTCAGGGCCATTTATCAAGATGAAATGTGAATTTGTTTCTGAAGCTACCGCTTTTGCCAATAATGTTTTTCCGGTTCCCGGCGGACCATGCAATAATACGCCTTTTGGAGGTTCTATCCCTAATTTTTGGAATAATTCTGGATGTTTCAGCGGAAGTTCGATCATCTCTCGGACTTTCTTTATTTCTTCTCCTAATCCGCCGATATCCTCATAGTTCACGCCTAAGCTGATGCTGTCTTCTTCAGTTATCTCTACTGCTTTGGCGTTGAATTCTACTACCGTCTCTGGGCCTACTACTACAATCTCTTTTTTAGGGGTAGTATCGACTACCATGAATTTTAATGCACCAAAACCATAACCTGCGAACTGCGATTCCATCATGGAAAAAATGTCTCCTACATCATTATTATTCTGGAAAGGGAGATTTCTGCGTCTTGACCTGCCTAAAGAGACTATGTCTCCTTTCACCAACGCTTTTCCCAGAAGGCCCTGCTTGAATAATTCTGAAGATGCTTTTATCATCACTTCTTTATTGACCGGAGCGATTATCACTAAAGAAGCCGGCTTGACTTCAGCTTTTTTTATCGCGACTAATTCACCGATAGAAGTGCGCGCATTTTTCCTGACGTTGCCGTCCATGCGCACGATGTTTAAACCTATATCGCCGGGATAAGCCCGATCTACGATAGCAGCAGTCTTTCGTTCACCGAGAATCTCTACCACATCGCCGGGATTGACATCTATCTGCTTCATAAACGTAGAATCTATCTTGACGATGCCCTTATTGACATCATCCTGTACTGCTTCCATTACTTTAAGCTTTATTTCTGCCATACCCACCCGTTCTTTAAGGTTTCGAGAGATGATCTATATAAAAAGGTTATGATATTGACAGATAGATGTCAGATTATGGCTATCTTAATCCAACAGCCATCCCGTCCAGATCCCAGCTGTCAGGCGCTTTTACCATAAGATGCTTCAGAATAGTAGGAACTACATCGACCTGTAACGGAATAGGAGAGATGTTTCCCCTTTTGACCGAATCACCCCACATTATATATGGGATAGTCTTCTCTTCAGGACTTTGGCCGCCGTGTCCCGTACCTTTCCCCCCATGATCGCTAGTCACTATGACCAGCCAGTTTTCTACCACATACGAGCTTCTTGAGATCAAGGCATTCATGATATTTCCTATATGATAATCTACTGTTTGTATCTCCCGTAGGTATTCAGGCACATCAGGACTAAAGCCGTGCCTATGCCCTGCTTCATCTACGTTGCAGAAATAAGTGAACATCAGGTCAACGTCATCATTACGCAGCAGGTCTATGGAAGTTTTAGCTACATCAACATCGCCATTTTCAAAGTAAGGGAAATACCATCTTTTATCGGCTTTAGTTATGATATTGTTCTGTATGCCGTCCCAGCTGACTGCAGATTTTGTAGAAAGGCCAGGAGCTAATTCTTCCAGCTTATTGAAAATAGAAGGATGTCTATCATAATCAGCTCCCTTAAAAGTATTATCCACAACTCCGTGCTTGTCTTCCCAGACTCCGGTAAGGATGTTTGACCAGCTTGGGCCGCTGACAGTATGCATCCCGGCTTGGGCATCAAAACTAGAAGCCCCGTCAGCGATCAGCGCATCGATAGCTGGTGTAGAAGCTTTCTGCAGCGCGTCAGGTCTTAAACCGTCTATGCCTATCAATAAGACCTTATTGTTATAATAATTACAGGGACGTGAGGTCCTTGATAATGAAGGCCGGCATCCGGCAGCTCCGGCTAAGGCGCCATAGCCTAACAAAGATAAAAAATCCCTTCTAGATAAAACCATAAAGATAAATTTAAGGCAGGGTTATAAAAAGGTATAGTAAATACATTATTTGTTCTGGCTCTTCTTAGATTTTAATTGACTTTCTTATGACTAGTGCCTATTTTGTAAACAACTACAATTAATTATTTTGTGTCGGACTTAAGAAAGAAATAAAAGTAATAAATAAAAAAGTATTTGGTTAAACCCTTGATGCTCTTTGTTTTTTCATTTGCCACTCCTTCCAACCACTAACATTACGCCTTCCTTCTTCAACATATTCTGGATCAGTCTCTGAAACAAATGCATCCATTAACCAATCTAATCCAGCATAATCTGTCCTCACAGGAAGACTTACGCAATCTTCAGTATTAAACCTAACATAATGTGGTTGAGACAAATTTGGTGTTCGATTAATCCCAAGATTTTCAGGAGTTACGATCATACCAAGAGGAGCAGCAAAAGACTTTGAACCAAAAGAGGTAGGACTATAACGATGCTCTATTGAAAACACACCATATAAAAAAATCCCTTTCTCACGTAATCTTGGAAAAACATTTGCTTCAAATTCATCATAAATTGCACCAAATACATCAAATAATGCTTCACTTCTTAATTCTCTTATACGAGTAACTTTCATATCTTCAAATCTTAAATCATTCGTATTTGGGATGTTAATTCCAAATAGTAATTTTGCTACATTAACATCATAACTTTTTGTGGGATCATACATTTTTACTCTCCTCCGACATCTCACCAAAGATGTACTACAAGATTGCCTTTTTATATGTATTGTGAAATATAGTTTTCAGTGTCAATTTAAAATGACAATTCACCTATTTCATAATATTTATCCCAAAAAGGGAAAAGAAAATTAATTCTTTAAGAGCGATCAGTTAATCTTAACCTTTATTTAGCTAAACCCGGCTTTACTTTCGGCAAAGGCAGCGGACTGGGAAGATTTACTTCTTCACTGACTTTTATGGCTTGGATATTGCCTTTATGCAAAGCAGCATTCACGATCTGTTCCATCACGTCCATCGGAATCTTCTTATTTTTCTTCCATGAAGTTTCTACTTCTTCTACGATTGACTTCTCATCCACAAACAATACCTGCCCTTCTACATTGATGTTGCCCAAGTCAGGTTCATAACTGCAGCTGAAATCAAAAGTAAACCGAAGGCCTTTCTTTCCTTCAACTGAGAAATCCATCTCTTCAACATTCTTGATAGAGACGTTGTTGTTGATCTTTATCTGTCCACCTTTTGATTTTAGGCTTCTTTCCGCATTTAACTTATGTACGCTTATCTTAACGATTGGCATTGTTGACCACCTTTTATGTTTTATAAGCCTATCAACGATAAATTCTTTATAAATTTTCCGAGTCTGAAAGCTTACAATCTGCTTTCCAGCTTCCGGCTGTAGAAATCTATTAATTCTAATGCTTTGGAGAAATTGACTGCTCTACCCTCTAATTTAGAAAAACACAGCTCAACATTTATGCCCAGAAGTTCCTTATGTGCAGAGACCACTATTCCTCCCGAATCTCCCTCTCTAAGATTAATTTGGGAATTAAAAAAAGTAATATTTTCTAAAAGTATTTGTTCAGTGATACCATATTTTACATCCATTAAACCATTCCAACGGGTATAGGAAGCAACGGGATATCTTTCTCCCGACTGCACATTATACGAAACATAATTTGGATTGAAATCAGTTATAATATTTGCTTCAGCCAGAGCAATATCAAGATTGCCTTTCCCTTTGACCAATACTTTTTCAATACTACAGATTTTCCCATCGTGCAATCTTAAATATCTTGGTAAATTATCTCTTTCTACACAATGCCTCGCAGTCAAAAAATGCCCTTCATTGCTGATCAGCAGACCATTAGCTGCATGTTGTCCATTGTCATAAACTAGTTCAACCAATCCCTGTTCAAGATTCTGTTTTGCTATATTAGGTGGCAAAGGATGTTGCTGACGACAATTTTGCGTAAATTTGTCCAACGCTACAACCAGATCCTTATTCTTCATCTACAAACCCTCCTGCCACTAACAGAGGAAAAGCGATAGTCGCATCGCAGTGTATCTTTACGCTGGGAGCATGCGCTTTGACTTTTCCCCAGCTGATAGCTTCCTCCACTCTCGCTCCTGAGTCAGAACCATCATATTCTTGCGCAGTATTCACATATACGGCATAATCGAACCCTTCCTTGAAGATATTGGCGTTTAATGCAAAATGCTTGCTGATGCCACCGCCAAGGATTATTCCGCCGGTCTTCTCAGAATTCAAGACCAGATTCACTATATCTTTCATCTCTTTAGTTATATCGATCAGGAAATCGGGATGGCTCTGCTTGAAGAAATATACTAAGTCCCCGAAAGAACCGTCGATGATTCCAGGACAAAAGATAGGGATATCATTCTTGGCAGCCCAGTAGAGTATCGAATCTTCGTTATTTACTTCCAATCCTAATTCTCTGATAAGGTCTTTAGGGCAGAATATTTTTCCAGTCTCCTTCTGTATATTATAGATGCGTTCAAAAAATATCTGCATGAAGTCATCGAACAAAGAAAATCGGTCATTAGGGACAAAGATATTCCCGGTCCTGTTTACTCCTTTCTCAAACAAGATAGCCCCTGGCGCATCAAAATTACCTACTACAAACGGCTTCAGGCATTTTATGATATCTTCCTCGATGCCTCCGGCTGAAGTCACTAACACCTCAACTTTCTTGTTTTTCACCAGATATTTGATTATCTCCCGGTTGCCTGAACTGACCTGATTTGAAGTATAGCTTAAGAAAATAGTAACTTTCTCCCTGCGCATGGCTTTTACTATCTCTATTCCTTGCGAAAGATGTGCGGCCTGGAACCCGGTAGAAGCATAAGCTTTGAGGAACTGCTGGAAGTCTAATCCCTGCTCAAAGTCATATCCCTTGATCTCCGGATGGCCTTCTAGAGTAACACATTCTTTTACTGCATATTGCGCATGTCTTGATTTTGAATCTTGATTGAGTTTCATTTTTTACCTCGTTATTTATGATGTTTTGTTAATTTAATATTGATTAAGCATTGATGAATGGACTAATAACTATTAAAAAGAAGGGATATGTTAACTTCCACATTCGCGCACTGAATCCATGATTAGGCTCAAACAAGAGGCTATTTAAATACTTTTCTGACCAAATTAATGGTAA
>CAYHKV010000079.1:0-5729 GCA_964357125.1 uncultured Methanosarcinales archaeon
CATTTTCGCCATCGGCGATATCAATAATATCGATGAAGAAAAGACTGCCCAGAATGCTGAAAAGCAGGCTTCCGCAACGGTAAGAAACCTATCAAATCTTGAGCAGGGCCGGCCATTAGAAAAATATCCCTCAAGACCCAGAATAATGGTCATCAGCCTGGGAAAATGGAAAGGCATCTTAGTCTATAAAAATTTTGTATGGAAAGGGATCATTCCTGGGATCCTTAAGTCTTTGGTCGAGTGGAAGACCATGCGTAAATATTCCTGAAGGCAGCTTTTAGAAATCTTTATAAGCAACAAAATTATCCTTTTGCTTATGTCTGTTTTGGTGTATCTGATCATCGCTATCGTTCTTGGATTAAATGCAGTATTGTTCTTATTGAAGGCTAAAAAATATTCTGTTGAAGAGACTGAACATGCCTTAAAGTTCAATCTGTACGGAGTCATTGTGCTTAGCTTAGGGTTTATTATCCACATAATAGGCGAGCTTACTTC
Organism: uncultured Methanosarcinales archaeon; assembly: GCA_964357125.1. GTDB lineage: Archaea > Nanobdellota > Nanobdellia > Woesearchaeales > GW2011-AR9 > JACPIL01. The sequence continues at coordinate 496 of CAYHKV010000079.1, forward strand.
AGTTAAATACGGTTCTTCCACCGAATTGGCGATAGAATCATTCGCTCATGTAGTAATATTCTGCTCATTCATACTGTTTTATTATTCAGCAAAACACGCAGTTGAAAAATCAAAGGGGTATTGGTTCAAATGAATTTTCTTCTTATCGCTCAAGTCAGTTCGGCTATCACCACTTTAGTAGGTATTGTCATCTTAGCCTCTATATTCAGAAGCTTATGGCATCTTGAAAAAGATTCTTACCGTTCCGTAATCTTATCTTTAGGTCTATTTTTCCTTATAACCTTGATGAGCGTTGCTTCCATGACTTTATACCACATTTTTGACGCTCCTGCTACGGAAGAGTTCGCAGAAACCATGGAATTGTTATGGTACTTGTTTATGTTCGCAGCATTGATATATTCAGCTTATGCTTCATACACAGCAATGAGATTCGGCAGGTCGCTGCATAAAGTAGAACAGATAGTAAGTAAAAAGTATCCTGCCGTAAAAAGAAAACGCAGGATATGAACTTGACTTCTTCATTACCATAAATAATAAATAGAGCTTATCACTTCCACCTTCATATGGATTATAAGTTAACGACTTTAGCTTCATTAGCCTTATTGGCAGCAGCATGCAGGCCTTGCCAGGAGACTAAAATAAAAGTGCCTTCTCCTGAAATTCCTGTTGAACAGATGCCGGTTCCGGATACTTTCGCAGGCCAGAGAGATTATGTAAATCTTTATTTCAGCCAGAAAGGAATGGAAAAAGCAGTGATGCCTTTTGATAGCAGAAAGATACTGATATATGCCAGAGATAGTGATATCGATACTATTCCTGATTATGAGATCTGGATAAGCCATAAGAATGATCCTGGCTTTCCTTTTGTCAAAGAACCGGAACTGATTCTTATCGACAGATCAAGAAAAGATGGGATAGGCAGCGTAGATCTGATCGGATACACCACTCTTAATGAAGATTTTACGGTAACTTCCCATACTATTGAAAACCCGACTGAATTACAGCGCATGGGCGCAGATCAAGCATATGCTACTATCATCAATCTTATCGCAAAGGCCATACACGGCCGGACCATGTCATTATACGATTACGGACATGGAAACGATCAAAATATCGATCCAAAAAGCCTTGACGAGGCCATAAATTCTTCCAGAGACCGATAGATTTAGTCAAAAAAATTATTCTATCGGACATCCCGTCTTGGCAGCTAAACTTTCAGGAGTTATCACTGCTGGTATCCTGCTCCCGTCTTCAAATTCCCAGGTAGGATAACCTTCAATCTTTTTAGCTATACACAAAGGAGTCTGCCCCTTGCCGTCAGGAGTGGAACATTCTACATAAGGGAGTAATTTTGCTGATTTTCCGAATAATTGTTTCTGTTCAGCGCAATGAGAACACCAGAAAGCCCCATAAAAAGTAACCTTTTTATCAGCCAGGCATTGAGCTAAGCCGTCATACTTTCCAGGACCTGAATTCATGAAATTTGAGATCAAGATTATGCCAAGCACGGCAACAGCCAGGCCGATATACCAGTAATACCTTTTATTCATCACAAACTTTTTTTTGATAACATCATGTTTAGCGATCATATGATGGGATAGCCCTTCTGCTGAACTGAATTCCTTTTCACACTCAGAACATTTATCCATATCCTATCAATGATACCAAAAATTATACTTCTTTATAAGCCTTGCTTTATCCTTTATTAACTATCTTTTCTAAAGCAGATAAGAAAGGCTTGTGCTTTTCAAGCCACCTGTAATCACCATTGTCTCTTTTTTGTTCTTCAAGATATTCTTTAACCTGTTTGGCAGCCTTTATAGCCTTATCATATTGCGCTGCAGGGATTTTATCATGATCAAATTGTCTATGCCGTGAATCAGACCAGCTAAATCCGGAAGTGGTAAAATCACCGTTGTGAAGAGAGATATATTTCAATTCACCACTGGCATAATCAAAATTATAAGCAGAAGTATCCATCCCTTTTAAAACCCATCCTTCATCGCCTTTTCTGGCATATTTTTTTGAACATAAGAAAATAGATAATTGCCTAGGTATATGCCTTTCCTGATATATCACTTCCAGAAGGAATTTATAAACTAACCCATTTTCTGGTTTAGTCTTAAAAGACAATTTAGCTGGCATAATTATTATATATCAGCAAAGTATAAAATAATTTCTATCCTACAACAAATTATATATATACTATTGCTTTAATACTCATGATTATCTGATGATAAACCTGAAAATAGCCCTTCTTGGCCCGCCCGGCAGCGGAAAAGGAACTGTCTCTGAAAGATTAGCAGAAGAATTCAAGCTTTTCCACCTTTCGGCAGGGGAGCTGCTGAGAGAAGAAGTAGCAAAAGGGACTTCTATCGGAAAAGAGATCCAGAAATACATTGAAAAAGGCCGTCTGGTGCCGGCAGAATTTGTGGTGCAATTAGTCAAGTTAGAGGTTGCAGATAAAAAGAAATATATCTTAGATGGCTTTCCCCGCTCACTTGAACAGGCCAAGGAGATCGAGGATCTTAAGCTCGATGCAGTGATATATCTTGACCTTTCTGAAAGATTGGTCATCGAAAGATTATCCGGCCGAAGGTTAGACCCGATAACCGGAAAGACCTACCATCTGAAATACCTTCCTCCTCCAAAAGGGATAGAAAAACGCCTTACCCGAAGGAAAGATGACCAGCCGTCAGTCATCAAAGAACGCTTTAAGGAATATCATAAAGAGACCGAACCGGTGATTGAATATTACAAGAAAAAAAAGATACTTAAACCAGTCGATGCCTCTGGAACGCCGGAAGAGGTCTATAGTTTGGTGAAAAAAGCGCTAAAGATTTAGTGGACAAACATTTTTAAATAACTTTCTTTTGTCAATTACCATGGACCAGATAGAACATAAGATAGCGTATCTTTGTGAAGACCTATTCTACAGAGGAAGAAACTCAGTCCTGATCTACGGCCAGCCGGAACAAACCCAAAAAGTCATGAAAGCAGTTTATGACGCCGCAAAAGAGCGGGAAGAATTTTCCTGCACCTGGCACGATGCTTCAGCTATCACTAAGCCGAGTCAATTTTTTGAACCCCTACTTAGGGCAAAATATGGGGCAGAATCTGGAATTTTAGAAAAACTAGATACTTTTAGCTTATACGAACTGAGTGATTTATGCTCCAGAGAAGAAAATTCCCAAGACCCTAACGCCAGAAAATTGCAGGTCATTTTCATCGATGGGATCGAAAAATTATTTTTCAAGATGGATTTTGATCATTTAGACGAAGAAAATAAGACAAAATTATCTGCCAGAGATTTTATGGAACGGCCGTTGCCAAATAATTTCGGAAATTATTTACGCGCTGCTTTACATCAAAGAAGCGAAGCTGTTTTCTACGGGACCATCCATGATACTAAAGGGATAGAATATGGGCTTACTTTAGGCAATTATCATTATCTGTTTTATGCTGACAACTTCATGCCGATTGACATTTCTACCCGATAAACAGCAAAGCCCACATTATGCTGATGCCTGATATAAAAGCCCCGATATGCCAGGCCGATTCCTTCCAGCCGCATTCTTTATGCAGTTCAGGTATCAGCGTAGATCCTGCTATGTAAACAAAACCTCCTGCAGCGAAAGGGAGGATAACCAAGATAAAAGATTCGCTCTGCGCGCCTAAAATAAGGCCGATCAGTGCGCCCAGTATGGAAGTAGCTGCTGACAGAAAATTATAAAACAAAGCTTTCCATTTAGAAAAGCCGGAATACAGCAATACGCCGAAATCAGCCACTTCTTGAGGCACTTCATGCATGACAACGGCTAAAGTGGTTGCAACACCTAATGGAACGTTCACCAAATAAGCGCCGGCTATCACCAGGCCGTCTAATAGATTATGCAGCCCATCTCCAAAAAGAGCTAATAACCCTATATGTTCTTTATGCCGGTGCAGATGCGTTTCATGGCGTAGAAAAGAATGCTGTTCATGGGGCAAGGTTTCGCAGTGATGCGAATGGATCCATTTCTCTAACAGGAAAAATGCTAAAACACCCCCTAAAGCTGAAAAAGATATGCTCAGGGTAAAACCCTGCTTTTCTGCTGCCTCAGGAAGCAGGTGCAAAAAAGCTCCGCCCATCAAAGTTCCTGCAGAAAGGCTTACCAGAACTAGAAGCATCTTATTGATCTTATTCTCCCCTAACACCAGAGCGATGATGCCAGCTAAAGAGATCAGTGAAACGATTATCACGCTTATCAGAGTATAAAAATAAATGTGCATATCATAACAATATACCATAGGGTTTATAAGCCTTATTGATTTTCATTATCAATAAGAACAGATGAAAAGAAACACCAAACAGAAAGAGCTGATCCTGGCAGAAGTGTCGAATTCAAACTCTTTCTTTAATGCAGAAGAACTGCATAATATGATCTCAAAGAAATATCCAAAAATTGGCCTTGCCACAGTTTATCGAGCCCTGAACGATCTTGCTAAAACAGGAGAGATCCACTCTTACCAATGCAACCGCAAGACCATGTATTCCTCTGGCAAGAAGAACCACAGCCATTTTACCTGTGAAAGATGCGGCGAAGTCAAACATCTTGATATCAAAAAGATAGATTTTTTGAAATTGCATGCTGATGGCCAGATCTGCCATTTTCAGATAGATGTGACTGGAATATGCAGCAGATGCCTTAAGAGATGATTTTTTTCATCAGCATAGTAGCATAGCTTCCTTTAGGCAGGGAAAAAGATACTTTTACTTTCTTCTTCCCTTCGTTCAGCTCATCTTTCACTTTCTTTCCTATCTTTAATCCTTCTACCGGAACCATTACTTTTCTCATTTCTCCTTCCAAAGTCAGTTCAGGTATCTGCTTGATGATGAAATCGGAATAGAAAATATCTTCTTCTTTCATGATCCCATCGATAATCTCTTGAAACTCTTTGTCTTCGACCTCGTCATCATTAAAACCTATCAAAGGGATCTCCAGATCCTTAAAATGAACAGTATCGGAAACGAAGACCAATTCTCCTAAAGTGTATCTGACTTTTTTTGTATTTTTACCATTTTTACCCAGATATGATGCTACCATTTTGTTCCACAGATAGCTTTGATACGCATTCACATACATCCTTAATGATCTTAAAGGCAATGTTTTCAATGCGCCGATGAAATCGTTAGGCTTATCTTCCAGATGTTTTCTTACCTGATATTCATCCATAAGACCAACAGCTTGTCT
>CAYHKV010000080.1:0-5570 GCA_964357125.1 uncultured Methanosarcinales archaeon
CCAAATAATGTGTAATCTACTCCAGATATATTTAAATTTCTTTTATATTTGTCTTTCAAATAAACTCTGATTAATAAAGCGGACAGATTTTTATGTTTTATCTTAAGTTGATAATTAAAGTATAAGTCAGATATATTACCTTTTTTCCCGGCTGGCTTTTGAACCATTCCAAGCTGCTTAAGTGTTTATCTTTCCAATCATCCCCAATAGTGATTATATCCGGATTATATTCTTTAATTTGGCTTAGTTCGATCAAAGAACTTTGTTTGACGACCTTATCGACATATTTGCAGGACTCAAGTATTGCCGCTCTTTCATCAAAAGGTATCGCCGGTGGCCCTTTTTTATATGATACGACCAATTCATCGGTGCTGACAGCCACTATTAAAAAATCCCCCAGCTCCTTTGACCTTTTTATCAGATTCAAATGCCCCACATGGAACAGATCCCAAGTTCCTGCAGTAAAAACAACAGTCTTTTTCACAGGTTTTGTTCCTTGTTGGGCCATCTGCAACATTCACCGCAATCCATTTAATATTGCAAAATACTTTTATGATCTTTCAAGCGATGAAACATGTCTTCCAGCTTGCTTACTGGTTGTATCAATGCTACCCTGCACCAATTTTCATAACCATTCTCTGGATTTGATTCTTTGGTAAATAGATGCCCGGGACATACAGCGACTGCAGATTTATCAACTAATTCTAAAGCAAAAAGCTCTGAAGCCGGAACATAACCTCTGCTTTCAAACAATTTTTTATATTCCTCTTCAGATACAGTCTGCCTGATAAAAGGGTATCTATCAAATATTTCCGAAATATTGCTTAATGGCATTTCTTCTTCTTTGAATCTTTTTGGAACTTCGAAAGTTAGATAAAATCCCACTGGATTAGCTACAACATTTCCTTGCTCAGGGCTATAATTAAACTCTTTTAATTGTTTCAATAGATAAGCTCGCCTTTCCTCAAATTGTTCTACTGTCTTGGCGAAATCATCTTTTTGACCTTGAGTGCCAAGGTATTCAGCGAACGCAGTCTGAAGAAAGATGTGTCCGCTTAAGTCATTAGCTTGTTTTTCTACGGAGAACTTCCCTATAAAATCTGGATCAGTAGACATGACATAGCCTACTCTAAACCCTGGCGTTAGGGTGACTTTGCCAAGCGTCTGCATAGCGATTAAATCATCAGTATATTCTTTTAAAGGAACTCCGGCTTTTGCAGCTAATTTTTCTGCAATCTTATGCGCTGATGGCACTCCTATACCTTCAGCCCTTATTGACCTATAAGTATAGTCCACCAATCCTTTGATTTTCTTTTCTTTAAGAGTAGCTAAAATTTCAGCTATGTCGCTTTCGTTATATACTGTTCCGGTGGGGTTATGCGGAGTATTCATAATCATTAATTTAACTTCGCTGCCGGGATATAGACTTGCTGCTTTTTCAATGGCAGCTTCTATACTCTTTTTATTAGGAACAAAATTATTTTCTGAATTGGTAGATATGTCCACCAGATGTACCCTGGCATCTCTTGCTAAAGCCTCATAACCACTCCAAGCCGGATCTGGCACCAAAACCACATCTCCTTGCTTGACCAGCGCTTTAAATGTTGAAGTGATGATGCTTCTGCCGCCTGCTGTTCCCACAACCACATTTATTTTCGATTCAAGAGCCTCATCTCTAATAATAAAATCCTCATAAGCTTTACGTAAGCAAGGCTCGCCTAAGTCGTTGGAATAAGCTCCGGCATTTGGAAGAGTAAGGTGTCTTTGAAGTATAGCTAATAAATTTTCAGGGATAACAGCATTGACTGCCGGATCCCCATAGCCCATGGATATTGGCTTAGCTTCTAATTCTTCTGCAACTTTTGCTGCATATAAGCTATACCATTTATTAGGGTAAGTGCCGGTTGAAGTTTTTATTAAAGGCCTATCGATTCTGTTTCTTTTATTTATTTTTATCATGATTGAAAAATACCGGTTTTATTTTAAAATATTTCGCCGAAAGGCTTATAAATGATGATTGTCAAAACCAATAAATACAGCATTATTTTAAATAAAAGATATTTCTTCCTTTATCATTTTTTCCAGCCTCTTCAAGAATTCAATCTCCCGATCGACTCTTAGATATTTATTTACTTTCAGACTGGCAAACAATGACCTCATCGCATAATCTATTGTTTCGTAACGGACTGCCGGATTGCTTAACTCACCCATCCTGATGATTATCGCCTTGATCATCGCTTCAGGCTCAAGACTTTTGTCAAACATCTGTCTTTGTAGCAGCGCTTTCCTTACTGCCATGTTAAAATCTTCAGGTTTTAATTTAGTTTTCCATATCTGGTTTTTAGACAGCTTTCCGACCAATTTAGGCAGCTTACTTTTATCGGCGCTATTTTTCAAGAATAAAAAATAATCCTGTTTATCCCAAAAATCCCATTGTCCGGCACAGCTTGAAGACAGAGGTACATAAAATTGGATTGGCTTTACAAAACAATCCAAGTAAGAGCTGAATAACAGGCTCAGGGCAGCGCTGACTTCGTCATCACCTGATAATTCAAGTTCTTTTTCACCCAGCCAAGGTTTATATTTAGAAAGCTGCGCCAATAACTTATCTTTTAATTCCAAGCTATATCGGTGCTGATGTAGATAATTTTGATTCCCATTTGTCTGCGGTGAAAATACGCTGTCGGCAAATTCTAAATGCTTCGGAAGATACAGCAAAGAGTGTGAATTCACCTCGTAAGAATAATCTCCCTCACTTATCTCTGGAAAGAGGGCATAGGCGCTGTAATCAGCATTGCAACTACAGGCTTCCAATAATTTCTTGGTTAATATTAATTTGATTAATTTATCCATAATCTTTTCGTAATTTTTTTGTACAATACCAAAATGAACCTTTAGATTAGATATAATATTTATTAGTGTAAAATTGATTTAATATTTCTCTTAAAGCGCTTAATAAATTTTCCACATCTTGTTCATGTATATCCCCCAAAACTGCGATTCTAAATATGCTCTTGTCATAAGGCGGCGGACTGGGAGTGACCTCGATATGGTATTTTTTTCTTAACACAGCCACCACTTCTCTTGCATCTACCCCTTCCGGACAGGAGATAACTGTAACTCCATTAGAGGGGCTTTCTGAGATTAATTTAAAGTTTAGCTTTTTGACCCCCTCCCTAAGCTGCTGTGAAAGCGCCTTATTTTTAGAGAGTACCTTTTCGATACCTTCTTCTTTATATTTTTGAAGACGCCTTTGAAGCTGAAATAGGATCCCTATTGGAGGAGTAAATGGGGTATGCCCCCTTACTTGATTTTTTATATACGTCTTGATATCAAAATAATACTTGGGCAGATCAGAGCTGCTCACTCTTTCCAATGCTTTATCGCTGAAAGTTATGAAAGCCAAACCTGGGGGAATCGCTAATCCCTTGTTGCTGCTTACTACTACTACATCACAATTCCATTCATCAGTCTTGAACTCATCGCAACATAGATCTGAAATTGCATCAACGATAAGTAAGGAATTGGTATCTTTTACTATATCACCGATCTTCTGCACATCCGATACGGTGCCTGAAGAGGTTTCATTGGCAGTGATGATTACAGCTTTTGTATCGCTGGTTATTGCTGATTTTATCTCTGCGGGATCTATAGCTTTACCGAAGACCCCATTTATCTCTTTAATCTTCAATCCGTAATTTCTGCAGATTTCTACCCACCTATGCCCAAACACGCCATTGTTAGCTACCACAACTTCATCATTTCTGGAAAATGTATTGACAATAGCCGCTTCCATTGCGCCAGTCCCTGAACAAGTCAATATGAATACCTGATTTTTTGTATTAAAGATATATTTTAAGTTTTCATCGATCTCTTTGATGACACTGCAAAATTCCGTAGTTCTATTATAGACCATTGGATTTTTTCCAAGATCTAATATCTCTTTTTCAATTTCTGTCGGACCTATAGTCATCAATTTCATTTTCTTCCGCCTGAACGACCGTTTAAGAAATAATTGTTTTCAAAATATGAGATGATCGATTCCATGTTTAGATTTAACCCAGGAATATCATTATATAAAGGTTATTATATAATGTTCTGGATTATTTAGGGATAGATAAACAGACAGATTTTATTAAATTACAGAATTAACCTCTTGCTTCATCATATTTAAATACACTTCATTAATTGATTGAGGCATGGGCTCCTACATCAAGAAGGCTGTCAATGGCACAGGTGCAACCATGTTATTCAGCTTTTTTGCAGCCATGATCGCTTATGCCACAAGAGTATATCTTGCTAACTACTTCACCACCGAAGAATTTGGTATCCTTTATTCAGTATTGAATCTGGTGATCATCTGCCTATTTGTTCGTGATCTGGGCTTAGGCGAATCACTGATCAAGCACATCGCAGAATACAAAGTACACCATAAATTCGGCCAGATTAAAAGCGCCATAATTTCGGTTGTTTCGTTAAAAATAATCGGCTCACTTACTTTAGGAACTATACTATATTTCTCTTCAAGTTTTCTTACTCAGAAATACTTCAAGGGGCCATCTTCCACCATCCTTCTATACATTCTCATACTATACATATTTTTCAGCATATTTTTTATAATCATCAAAGAGATTTTTCTCGGCTTTCAGGAAGTAACTTTATTTTCATCGGTAGATCCGATAAAAAATATTTTGTTATTCCTATTGATCATCTTGTTCGTTAACGGCAATACCGGAATTTTCGGCCCAGCTCTCGCTTATCTGCTGGTCTGCCCCCTCCTGTTTTTGATTTATCTCCCGGTTATCCTTCGCCGTTTCTCTTTCCTGCGCGTTAAAACTGCAGAATTCAAAAAAACATCCCTAAAAGTTGCCTCTTTCGGGATCCCTTTATTTGCGACTGCCGTAGGCAGCAAGATAATAGGCTATATTGATACTCCTATTTTAACTTATTTCAGGACCCCTTTTGAAGTGGGGGTTTATAACGCAATACTTCCTACTGCTTTGACCATACTTTACTTGGGAGCGGCAGTTGCCACCCCCTTATTTCCTTTAGCTTCAGAACTATGGACACGAAACCAGAAAGAGAAGCTTGCTCAGGGCATGGAACTGATATATCGATACCTTTTTGTCGCCGCCGTCCCTTTGGTGATCATACCTTTTGTTTTTGCAGGGCCTATCTTGACAACTTTATTTAGAGAAGAATTCAGTTCTGGTATAATCCCATTTAAGATACTGATGATCGGAGTTTTCTTTTCTACATTAGGGGTGATAAATACTAAAGTCCTCTCGGGTATTGGAAAACCTAAGATTGTGACCGGAATAATTTTTCTTTCCGCAGCCGCTAATTTTGTGCTGAATATTTTGTTCATCCCTTCTTTGGGCATGATCGGAGCAGCAATAGCTACGGCAGTTAGTTATGCCTTAACTTTCTTGCTTTCAACCTATTGGATAAAGATCAATACCGGCATGGCCGTCCCTTGGAAAATGTGGCTTCATTTAATGGTGCCTGCCTTAATGATATTTGCTTTGCTTTATTTAGTGCATATATTCATTGCTGGTACCATCTTAACT
>CAYHKV010000081.1:0-5466 GCA_964357125.1 uncultured Methanosarcinales archaeon
AAAGATTATCGTGATTGCTATGCAATTTTGGATATTTACTGCAGAAGAAATAGCGTTTGTCTGGAAACTTTTAGCTTCTTTGTCCGCCGGGATCATCATCGGCATGGAACGGGAACTGCGGGGCAAGCCGGCAGGCATCAGCACGCATTCTTTAGTCATCGGCGGTTCGATGATTTTTACAGTATTATCTCTGAAGATGGATCCAGCAACTCCTTCAAGAATCGCCGCACAAGTAGTAAGCGGTATAGGTTTTTTAGGAGCAGGGATGATCCTGATTGGTAAGGGACAGCGCATACGTAATCTTACTACTGCGGCCAGCATATGGTTTGCTGCCTCGATCGGCATGGCTATCGGCGTAGGATGGTATTTAGTGGCAGGTATCGCAACAATCTATAGTGTCTTAGTGCCTCTTATCCCTAACTTTGACCCTAATTTTTCCGGCAATCATAGAGAGAAACGCAGAAATAATTAAATAGTTATTTTATATTTTATGATCATGCAGCTGTCAATCACCGCGATATTGCTTTTGGCGGTAGTACTTTTCTTTGTGGTGAAGGCAGTCATCCATTCCATCCATTTCTTATTGTATCTGGCAGTAGTCCTTTTCTTTTTGGTTTTATTTTTCAATGTCTCTTTTTACGATGTCATCAATTGGTTATCTTCACAGCCCTGGCTGCACCAAGCTGGCGATTTCCTGGTGAAAGCGATATTGTTTTCGGTAACTAAATCCTGAACAAGTAAAACTTATAAAGTAGCTTCTTTCTGCAATTTGTATGGCTTCATCTATCTGGACGGAAAAGTATCGGCCTTCTACTTTCAGCGATATCAAGGGACAGAAAGAGATTGTCGAAAAGATCAAGGCTTTTGTGGAATCAAAGAATATGCCTCATCTTCTGTTCTCAGGCCCTGCCGGTGTGGGGAAGACTACTTTGTCATTAGTTATTGCCAGAGAACTGTTCGGAGAGAACTGGCGTGAGAATACTCTGGAATTGAATGCTTCTGATGAAAGGGGTATTGATGTAGTAAGAGTCAAGGTAAAGGATTTCGCCAGGACCAAAGCTATAGGCGATGTGCCTTTCAAATTGATCTATCTTGATGAAAGCGATGCTCTTACCAGAGAAGCGCAGCAGGCTCTTAGAAGAACTATGGAAAATTATACCAAGACCTGCCGTTTTATCCTTTCATGCAATTATTCTTCTAAAATCATCGATCCTATCCAATCAAGGTGTGCGGTCTTCCGTTTTAAACCTCTGAGCAAGGATGAAATCTTTACGGTTATCGATAAGATAAGTAAGGAAGAGGGATTATCTTTAACTACTGAAACAAAAGATGCCTTATACGAAGTCTGCGGCGGTGACTGCAGGAGATTAGAGAACATCATGCAAAGCTGTGCTGTTCTAGGAAAGGGAATCGATGCTGAACTGATATTTTCCATGGCTTCGGTAGCCAAGCCGAAGGAAGTCAATGAAGTTTTATCATTGGCTGCAAAAGGGAACTTCCTGGAGTCTAGGAAGAAATTATTATCTTTGATGTTAGATTATGGGCTGTCGGGTTTAGATGTCATACGGCAGATACAGAAAGAAATATGGAACCTTAAATTAGATGACCGAAAGAAAGTAGAATTGGTAGATAAATGCGGGGAAGTGGAATTCAGGATGGTAGAAGGGAGCGATGAGTACATACAATTAGAAAGCTTTCTGGCGTTTACTATGCTGGTTGGAAGCAGGTAGTAAAACAATCCAAAAAATTTCTAAAAAATAAGAAATAAAAATCTAACTGCTCTGCTTGATCCTTAGTTTCTCCTGTACGATATCCCGATACTTGTAATCTAAGGTCAATTTAAGCTGTTTAGTAGAAATATGGGTCTGCGGCAACGCTTCTTTTAATTTACAGACGATCTCTGCTTCTCCTGCTTCCAGGCGGGCTTCGTTGACTTTACCGCCGGATTTACATTCCCAGGCAGAGTCATCGATGCTATAAGTAAGAACATCCCGTGTGCCAAAAACGTCTGCTGCTTTGGTGACTTTTCCAGTACCGGCATTACTTATCTTGATCTTAAGAGCGACAATGCCTTTTCCGGCAGTATCTTCTTCTACGCTTTTAACAGTTATAGGAGCACCGGAAACGAAGAAAGTTTTTGCTTCCTTCACTTTACATACTCTCTGATCGGTAAGGTCTGATTTCAAACATACTTCGGGTATGATAGTATAAGTCTGGTAATGGTATTCGACATTGGCAAACCATTCCCTTTCTAAAACTCCTGTTACCGGCTTAGAGAATTTTGCATCGCTGCCAAAAGTGATGGTCTCTTCTCCGCCCTGCGGAACTAATTCCGATAATGCATCTAAAGATTGCTGGTTATTCAATGTCCAGGAAGCTATCCCGGTAAATTCATCTTGTGAAGGGCCTAGCAGCCTTACTGAAACTTCATTTGGCTTTATGGCGTATTCTCCCTTATTAAGCAAAGTTACTTCTAAAGGGAAGGTTTCATCGCTGAAGATGCTGAAAACTCCGTTCTCTTCAACTCCGAATGGCTCAAATTGGGTTACGATGCCTTGTGTTCCCCCGATAAATGCCCCTTTTCCGGCAGTCTGCTGCTGCTGGCCGCAGGAAACTAATAACAATAACGAAATGGTAAGAACAATAAGCTGGAGTTTTTTCATCATCATGACCTCTTTTTAAGTACTATTCTTCCTATTAATAATTATAGGTATTTAAATTTTACGAGAAAGTTGGTCTTGGAAATCGATCCTATTTTGCACAAGATTATAAAATTTGCACAGAATCAGTTAAATAGTAACCTTTTCAGGTTGTACAAAAATCCATAGGTTTGCTTGAATGGTCTAAAAGAATTTCTTCTTAGCATGACTATTGGAGAATAAACGTCGTTAATTGCATCAAAAGCAGAATAGGTATTTACCCAACCAATGACTTTCCTTCCTTTAATGCTAGTTGGCTTAGACTTGCCTGAATGCTTAATGTTTCTGAGAAACTTACATCCTCGTGGTACTTTGAGATATATTTTGCTTTTTTTTCCTTCATCATCAAATATGAAAGGCACTATATACCAGCGGGAATGGGGTCTTCTCATAATACTATAATATTGTAGCGTGACTCTATATAATTATTTCTAACGTCTTATAACTAAAAAGAAACCCCTTAAACTAAGGACATTTTTCTAATGCCACTATTCTGTTTTTAGTTGTTCAGGGGAGCTTTGGACTAAGTTTAGAGTGGATTATTATTAACCAGGTGTCTTGATGATCCTTATGGCTTTCTGTATGGATTGAGTGTATGCATAATCCAGATCGACCAGCAATAAGGTTTCAAATGGGGCAGAACCTGGAATATTGAAGCTGCATATGATCTTTCCCTGCCCGTTGGTCAATCGTACAAACCCGTCAGTGGGCTTGCAGTTGATCTTTCCGCCGCCGGTCATCTCTACATTATAACCAACTAAATTTAATTCTTTGAAATCTAATGGAGCTTGACCGCAGTTTTGTATGCTGGCATAAGGGCTTAGTACTTTTCCTGTTCCTAGATTTTTGACATTTATCTCAAATATGGCTTTACTGCCGACCATGTTTACGCCGACATAAGTCACGCCTACCGGGCCGCCTTGTCCGCCAGCAGTCAAAACATCTTTTGGTATGCAAGTTTTTTGATCAGCTGAAACTTGGTAAAACATCGGATCTACGCAGACTGAAGGACTAGCGATGGTATGATAATTATAACAGGTAAGAAAATTAAGATTTGGGCTGTAATCTTGAACATTTAATGGAAGGTTAATAGTGGATGTGAATTCTAAAGTGTTAAAGCTGCCTTCGGTGTTGTATAAGGTCTTGCCTTCCAGCACGCCTAAACTTTCTGCGCAAGAACGAGGGCTGGAAAATCCGCCGGTTATGATGTTAGGGTCAAAACCAGTCACCTGGACAAAACAATCTTGCGCTCTCAGATCATAACTTCCTCTGTTTTTTACTTCTACCAAGGCAGTAAGATCATTTTGGTCGTATAATAAGGAAGGCGGTGAGTCTTGGATTAGCTGAAGCTGCACTCCCTGTGTCCCGGTCTTTATCTGCTGTAATGCGGCAGCTGTGTCCTGCGGGGTCTCTCCGGGGCCTTTTGCTTTGCAGGAGACTAAGAACAAGAAGATAATCAGCAAGGCTGCTAAAGCTGTTTTACTCACGCTCTTTTTCATTACGCTGAACTAAGTAAAAAGTGTATATAAGGTTTTTGGTGGGGTAAGGCTCTGGTGGAAAATGTTGCATATATTTGTGTTAGCGCTGATTTGCCTATAGTTATCAATCTTAATACCAAAATCAATAATTTTCTTGTAGGAAACTATCTTTAGCTCTGTTTGATTTTTAGCTGATCAGGAGAATAGTTTTTTGCTTTTCTAAGCTGAGCGTCGAGAAGCGGAATGCTTGACGGAAAACTAACGAAAAATTTTGCTCTTTTTACATTTGCGTTTTCAAATGAAGGGGATTTAGAACAGTTTAAAATATTTATTTTTGCGTTTTTAAAATTAGCATTTTTAAAATTGCTTCCACTAATAGTTAGATCTCCAATAGGGTTATTAATAATACTACAATCCACCTCTGAAAAGTCAGCTTCGGAAAAATCCCCCAAGGATAATTCTATCTTTCCACCCATAAACCAAGCTGTTTTAAAATCTGCTTTATGAGCTTTTACACCAGTAAAATTTGTGTCGGCATAAATCTGACTACCGGTAAAGTTAGCTCCTTCTATGTTTGCGCGACTAAAGTTAACATCTCTTAATGAGCTATATGAAAACGAAGCCCCAGTAAGATTTGCTCCTGAGAAATTCACACCAAGCAGTATCATTTTACCAAAATCAAACCCATGTAAGTCAGCATTCGATAAATTAATATTTAAATCGTATTTGGGAGGAAGTTGGTGTAAATCCTCGCTGGACTTAAAATCCTTCCATAACTTTCTTCGCACATCTAACGCATAGCTAGCATACTCGTCTTCGCCGCGGAGGAAATCTTCAAAATTATCCCTCCGGAATTTATGTAAATCCGGCAAACCTTTTGCAAACTGTTCAACTAACTTTATCGTTTCTGTCGCTAACGAAGAAAGCATCCGAATAGTTCGTTTTGAAGCATTACCTAATTCTTTATCTTTTTTAATATCTCGTAGGGTGACAACCGCAGCACGTAATTGTGTGATTTTCTTTTTCAAGTCTTCCGCCGCTTCTCCTTTTGGCAGATTTTTAAGGCCGGTTCCCCTCCATTCTAATTTTCTTGCTTGTAAGTTTATTTTTCTAAGATTTTCAAGAATTGCATCAACATTTGGAACTTTTTTAACAGATTCCTGGTAAGCATTAAGCGCCCAGCCTTCTATCGCTTTAATTTGGTTATAAATTGACCCTTCTACCAATCCATCTTCTGCCATGATGTTTTATTTATTCTTCTTTACTTTAAATAATTTCCCCCCCCCTTT